>JANPJN010000103.1:0-10060 GCA_031425515.1 Acidobacteriota bacterium
GCCGAGGCGTTCAGCTACCTCACGCTGCGCGGGATCGCGGGCGAGCCGCTGAAGGTCGTGCTGCTGGGCGACACGGTAGACGCCAGGCAGGCCACGGCGGCCGTCGCGCTCGAACGTATGGCCTACCTGATCGGCACCACGATCATTGTCGGCGCGGGTTCGCTGCTGGCGATGGCCACGCTCCCTCTCACGCACGGCTGGTTCCGCGTCTTCCGCGCATTCGCCATCGCCGCCGCGGTCGTGGTCCTCTTCGCCTCGATGGTGATCGCCGGCCGTGGCACCTATTTCCAGGCCTGGCTGCTGCGGCTGGATCGCCTGCTGGGCACGTCGCTGGCCGAGGGACGCGTCTCGCGCTTCATCTCGGCAGTCGAGCGCCAGATGCTCGAACTGATTCGCGGCGAGCCGTGGAGGCTGGCCGCGCTCATGACGGCCACGACCGTGTCGTACGTGTGCATGGCGCTCGAGGCCTGGGTGATTCTGCGGGCCGCCGGCGCATCGATCACACCGACCGGGGCGCTGGCGGTCGAAACGTTCTCGCGCGTGGCGAGCTTCGCATCCGCCTTCATCCCCGCGAACCTCGGCGCGCTCGAGGCCTCGAGCCTGGCGGCCGTGGCGGCCGCGGGCGTCGGGGGCGGAGGCGCCGCGCTCGCACTCGCCAGACGGCTGCGCGGCCTGTTCTGGGCGGGCCTGGGTCTCGCGATCTATCCGAGACGAGCCCGGCTCGTCACGCATCAGGCTGCGGCGACGCCGTTCGACGTATCCGCGGCTCCCCAGGTGCTCCTGTATCTGCCGTTGGGCCCGGGCGAAACGGTCTCGCCCGCGACCAGACTCGCGGGACTTCCGCTGTCCGAGCGCGTCCTGCGCCCGGCGCGCCGTGCCGGTTACGATCGAATCGTTCTCTGGCTGCCCGCCATCGAAAACGCCGCGTCGGCACGGCGCCGGCTGCACCGCCTGGGCCGCGACATCGGCGGAGACATCGTGGTCGCGACGACGAGGGACGAATGGCAGGCCGCACTGGCCAGCCTTCCGGCGGATGGCACCGTGACGGCGATCGGGCCAGGAACGATCGTCTCCACGGCGCTGCTCGCGGACGCGCGCAGCATTCCGGCTCCGGCTGACGCGATCCGGGATGTCCCGGCCGGCGCCGCCTGGCCGCTGACAGGGGTCGTTCGCCTTGCGGCCGCCGACGCCTCGGATCCCGATGCGCTGCGCGCCGTCCTGACGGATCGCCGCGCGCGTGCGGTCAGCCTTCCGTCGGGAAAAGAGGTGTCGGACGGAGCGGGCCGACTCGCGCTGCGCATCACGGATGGCGCCACGCTCGCGGCGGCGGAAGCCACCATCCGGCGGGCGAGCTACAAGGACACCGACGCGAAGGTCGCACGCTTCAACCGCCGCATCTCGCTCCCCATCAGCATCGCGCTGCTTCGAACCCCGCTCACGGCCAACCAGTTGTCGGTGATGCTCGTCGCGCTCGGGCTGTACTCCGCGTGGCTCTTCAGCGCGGGTCACTACTGGTCGGGCGTGCTGGGCGCATTCCTCTCACTCGCCGCCAGCGTGCTCGACGGATGCGACGGCGAGGTCGCGCGTCTCAAGTACCAGGAGTCGGCGCTCGGCTGCTGGATCGAAACCTTCGGCGACTACTCGTACTACATCGCGATCTTCCTCGGGCTGACGATCGGCGCCGCACGTCAGACAGGAGCCGCGGAATTCTACTGGATCGGCGGCATCGCGCTCGCGGGCACGCTGCTCACCTTCGCGTTGCTGATCTTCCTGCGCTCCCGCATCACCGCCGGGCAGCCCGAGAAGCTGCACGCCATCGCGCGCGAGCGGATTCGCGCGGAACCCACGCTGGTATCCCGGATCATCTGGAAGATTTCGTTCGTGGCCACGCGCGCCGCGATGCCCTACGGCATCATGGCGTTCGCGCTCGCGGGGGCGCTGCCCGGGATTGTCGTGCTGGCGGCGCTCGGCGCCAACATCTACTGGGTGAGCCTGGTCGTCAATCTCCGCCACCTGATGGCCGAATCCCCCGGCGAGTCCGTCGCCGCCTGACGCCGCCTCGCGCGGTTCACAACTCCCGCCGTCCTTCCATCGCGCGCTGCATCGTCACCTCGTCCGCATACTCGAGGTCGCTGCCAACAGGCACGCCCATCGCGATCCGGGTGACGCGCACGCCGAGCGGCTTCAGCAGCCTGGCAAGGTAGATCGCCGTGGCCTCCCCTTCGACGTTCGGGTTCGTCGCGAGAATGACCTCTTCGACCCCTCCCGCGCCAACCCGCGTGAGCAGCCCCTTGATCTTCAGGTCGTCCGGGCCCACCCCGTGCAGCGGCGAGAGCGCGCCCATCAGCACGTGATACATGCCCTTGAAGTCGCGCGTCTTCTCCACCGCTGTCACGTTTTCGGGCTCCTCGACGACGCAGATGATGCGGCGGTCGCGGGCGGAGTCCGTGCAGTAGAAGCAGGGATCGACGTCGGTGATGTTGCTGCAGGTCGTGCAGTAGGTGACGCGGTCCTTGACGTCGCGCATGGCATCGGCCAGCCGGTCAACCTCCTCGCGAGGCGTCTTGAGGACGTGAAACGCCAGGCGGTGCGCGCTCTTCGCCCCGATGCCCGGGAGGCGCTGGAACTGCTCGGCCAGCTTCTTCAGCGGATCCGGCTGCGCCATCAGGACAGGCCGGGGATCTTCAGGCCGCCCATCATCCCGCCCATCTGCTTCGACATGTCCTCGTCGGCCTTGCGATAGGCGTCGTTCAACGCGGCGAGGATGAGGTCCTGAAGCATCTCGACGTCTTCCTTCGACACTGCCTCGGGATCGATCGTGATGGACTGCACCTGCTTGCCGCCGTTGATGACGACCGACACCATGCCTCCGCCGGCGGTCGCCTCGATCCGCATCTCGGCCATCTGCTTCTGCAGTTTCTCCTGCATCTGCTGGGCCTGCTTCATCATTGCCTGAATGTTCACGGGAGCCTCGATTTCCATCCTGAGAGTGACAGGGTTAGAGAGTATCCGCCGGGAGCTACATCTCCTCGACATCCTTGATCTCGGCAGCGAAGACGTCGAGCATGGCCTGGACGCCGGAGTCGGCGAGCGCGGCCTTGCGAAGCTCTGACTGGCGGTCGCCCGCGGGCGCCGTCGGTCCGCCGCCGGCCTCCGCCTGGGCACCTTCCGACGAGACCACGGTCATCTTCCGGCCGGAGAGCTGCGACGCGAGCACATCGAGCCAGGACCGGTGCTGATCGAGCTGCAGGCGCAGCGCGCGATGCTGCGGCGCGAACGCGAACATGATCCGATCTCCCTGCACGTCGATCCGCTGCGCCTGGGCGACGACGGTGCCGTAGATGAACTTCTTCGACTTGCGCACCTCGTTGAGGAACGCATCCTTCAGCAGCTCCGGCGCGACCTGCTGGACGTTCGGCATCGCGTCCCCGGCAGGCACGGCGGCCCCCCGGACGATCTCCGCCCGGGCTTCGACGGCCTTCACCGTCGCGGCGGCGGCGGACGGAGGTTTTGGCGGAGGCGGCGCCGGACGCCTGGGCATCTCGACAGCCGCCGGGCGGGGAGCCGCCGGAGGCGCGACCGGCCGCGGCATGGCCACGGGCTGAGCCGTGCGACCCGGCGCGATCCGGACGGGAGCGCCAGAGCCGCCCCTCTCCTGCTCGAGGATCAGATCGGCGATCGGCACGAGCTGCCGCAGATGGATCCAGCGAAGGAGCGACATCTCCAGGTGATAGCGCGGGTGGGCGGATCCGCGAATTTCGTACTCCGCCTTTGTCAGCACGTCGAAGGCGCGCATCAGATCCTCGGCCGAGAATCTCGACGCCAGCACGCGCAGCCGCTCGCGCTCGGACTCCGCGGCCAGCTCGGGATCGTCGAGACGCGACGGATCAATGTTCACGACCAGGATGTCGCGCGTCAGCCGCGCCAGCTCGCGCACGACGAGGCGGAGATCGTAGCCGGACTCGACGGCCTGTCCGGCGAGCGCAAACACCGCCGCCCCGTCCTCGCGCGCGACAGCATCGGCAATGTCGAACAGCAGGTCCCGTCGCACCAGCCCCAGCACGGTCGCCACGTCGTCTGGCGTCACGGTGCCGCCGGCAAACGCCAGGATCTGATCGAAGGCGCTCTGCGCGTCGCGCATACTGCCGTCGCCGACCCGCCCGATCAACATCAGCGCCGCGTCGTCTATCTCGATCGCTTCCGCGGTCGCGATTCGACGGAGCTGATCCACGATCGCCCGAAGGCCGATCGCTTTGAGCTCGAACACCTGCGAGCGTGACTGGATCGTCGCCGGCACCTTTTCGATCTCGGTCGTCGCCATCATGAACACGACGTGCGGCGGCGGCTCCTCGATCGACTTCAGGAGCGCGTCAAAGGACTGAGCCGAGAGCCGGTGGACCTCGTCGATGATGAAGATCTTGTAGCGGTTGCGCACCGGGGCGATGCCGAGCCCATTGACGATGATCTCGCGGACCTTGTCGACCTGGGTGTTGGTCGCCGCGTCGATTTCCATCACGTCGATGTCGCGCCCCTGCGCGATCTCGACGCAGGCGTCACACGTGCCGCAGGGATCGGCGGTCGGGCCGTTCTCGCAGTTGAGGCACCGCGCGAGGATGCGCGCCGTCGTCGTCTTGCCGACGCCCCGCGGGCCGGAGAAGACGAACGACTGGGCAATGCGCTTCGCGGTGATGGCGTTGCGCAGCGTCTGCGTCACGCCCGCCTGCCCGATCACATCGTCGAAGCGCTGCGGCCGCCATTTGCGGGCGATGACCTGAAAAGACACTGGGGGACCGGTGAAGTTCGAGGTTGAAGGTAACGTCAATCCGAAGTCAGAGGCGGCGAGCCCCACCGCGACCCGGGGAACCTGCGGCACATGTCAGGATCTGCTTAGCGCTGCTGCCTTCCGGCCCTGACGCGGTTCGCAGGCTGAGATTGCACAGGGACCGGGCCGCGGTGCGGCCCGCATGCCGGCGCCCTGTGCGAGCGCGGCATCCTGCCAGTGTACTCCCGCCCCGGGTACCCGGCAAGCGGAACGCCGCAGGGTGCGGAACGCGGCAGGGCTGACCTACGGTGCGCTCGCCGATGGGCCTGGCGCCTGGAAGAGCCGCAACGCCTGGATGGACCAGAAAGGTGCGGCGTCAGCCGCGTCGGTCAATGTGATGCGGACGTGCCTGGCGAGGACCGGCGGGAAGGTGGCGACCGTCGTCACTCCGCTTCCCTCGCCCCGTGCGATTGCGGAGATCCAGGACCGTCCATCCGACGAGACCTCGAGCCGGTAGCCAGGGGCGTAGGTGGGAGCGGGGGGCGGACCGCCGCGGGTTCCGGGCTGCGTCGGCGACTCGAACTGGATCTCGGTGAGCCGCACCGGAGATGGGAGCTCGACCTGGAACCACATGCCCGGCGCCTGCCGGGCGCCCGTGGTCCACCCGGCGAAGTTGAGACCACGCGCAGCCTCGGACGAGTTGTGGCTCGATGTCGCGATCCATCCCGTGTCGGGCGCGAGCGGACGCGGAAGCGACGCTTGCAGCTCCGCGGAGCTGAACGGGGCCTTGCGCGCGGTCGTCGCCGCGCGGGCCCTCGTCACATCCGCCGGCGTCACGAGCCAGCCGCTCCCGAAGCCGCTGCGCACGTAGGAGGCCACCGACGCGATCCACTCGTCGGTGTTGGTCCCCATGGGAACCATGTCCGAGTACGTCCGCCCGTCGATCGGACCCGAGAGTCCGTGCAGCAGGGTGAGGACGACATAGTCCCGGTGCCCCTGCACCCGCGTGGACGTGATGAGCGGAGGCGCGAGCGTCGCGCCCGGCCGCCCCTCCACCGCTGTGCCGCGACCGTCCGGGCCGTGGCAGGTCGCACACAGCTCGTTGTAGACCGCCGCGCCGCGCTGGAGCGTGGCCTGCTGCGTGGCCGTGAGGTTGCCCGCTCCGCGGCCGCCAAAGGTCAGCGACGCCGTGGGGAGGAGGAGTCGCCGCCCCACCTCCTGAACGCCGCGGGCCGGGTTGGCCGCCTGCGCGGCCTGAACGACGACCGGAAGATCGGGCGGCTTGAAGAGGCCGAGCGTCAGCATCGCCTGAATGGCCACGTCCGGATCCGGATCCGTCGTCAGCGACCGATACTCGCGGCCGAACGACGTGTCCCCTGCCTTGTAGAGCGTCTCGCTGGCGCGGATGGCGTGGACGCGGAGCGTTGGGTCGCGGTCGCCCAGGACGCTGCGGAGAAGGGGCGCGTCGAGCGCCCCGAGACCCTCGAGCGTCCACAGCGCATGCGCGCGGGCGAGCGGGTTCGACGCCGATCGCGCCATCTGCTGGAGCGCGGGGACAACAGAGCGATCCTGTTTGAGGACGAGCAACTGCTGGGCGGTGTCGCGCCACCAGCCATTCGGGTGCGCCAGGTGGCGGACGAGCTGCGCGGCGGCCTCGTCCAGCATGCGTGGCCGGGTCCGGTCGCGCTCGGCGCGATCGTGCGTCAGACGCCAGATACGTCCGCGGCCGACGATCTTGTCGAGCTGATACTGATCAATCTTTTGACGGAGATACGTCCCCTGCTTCGCCCAGGGCGCCCCCTCCATCACGCCGCGGTACATGTCCACGATGTAGAGCGTGCCGTCGGGCGCCGTGGCCATTTCAACCGGACGGAACAGCGGATCGATCGATCGGATGAACTCGGACCGCGGGTACGCATTCCTGAACTGGGTAAGTCCGCCGGTCTTCACCGGCTTCAGGCGGCGGACAACGCGCCCGACCGCTTCGCCGTAGAGGTAGTCGCCAACGAGATCGGCCGGCAGGCGGTCGCCACGATACACGTCGTTGCCCGCGCCCGCCGTCGCGAGAATCAGCGACCCGTCCGGCAGCCTCGTGCCTGGGAGACCGGCCTGGATGTCGCCGATGAGGATCGGCGCGCCCCACGTGACGTTCAGCCCCGGCTCGAGCTGGTCGCTGACGGGAAAACTGCCGTAGTGAATCGGGAACTGGAAGTACGAGGGAAGGCCGCTTGCCCCGCCCTGGAAGTACATCTTGCCGTGGTTGTCCTGGGTCGCGCCCCACTGCGCGAGATTCGGCCCCGTCGGCTCCCTCGACCGTCCGTCCGGTGTCCAGCGAAGGCGGAAAGAGTTGACCGTGCTGTACAGCCAGTTGTCCATGCCCCACACGAGGCTCGAGGGCTGGTGCTCCAGATTGCCGCCGCGTCCGAAGTCCGACGCGAAGAGATCCCGCCTGTCGGCGACTCCATCGCTGTTGGTGTCTGTGTACTTCCACACATCGTCCGCATTCGTCTCCAGCGTCAGGATGCTGCCCGCTCCCCAGGGCATCACGAAGCGCGGGAAGATCAGCCTGTCCACGAAGACGGTGTGATGATCGAAGACGCCGTCGTTGTCGCGATCCTCATGGCGCGAGATCCGGCCGAGAGGAGGCATGACGTCCACGCCGTCGGGGGTCTGTTCGTAGCCGCGGAGCTCGACGACGAACATGCGGCCGTTGCCGTCGAAGGCGATCTGGGCCGGCTCCTGGATGACGGGGTCCGAGAGGACCGGTTCGAGGTGATAGCCGGGCGGCAACCAGAACTGCCTGGCCTGCTCGGCGGGCGAGAGCGGCAGGACGGGCGGTTTGGGAGACAGATCCGCGTCGGCGTTCGCCGGGTCGTCCGCGGCAGGCGCCTCGTAGATGCCGCTGCCGCCGCGTCCGCCGGGCGCGACGAGAATGCCGGGGCGCGGTGGGGACGCGGGCTGCGCGCCGGCAGGCGGGGCTGGTGTCTGCGGCGCGGCCGCGACCGAGAGGCACGCGAGCAGCGCCCCCGCGGCGCCGGCGAGTATCCACCGATGGTGCTGGAACATCATGGAGAGTCAGGGAGTACACACGGGCGCGGGATGTCTTTCGAGAAGCTGGGCGGTTATACCACCCGGAGATCGGAGCGTCAACGCTGCGGCCCGAGCGTGCGGCCCGAGCGCGGCGCCGTGGCGCAAGATGCCGCGGACGCCTGTGTCATCATGAAACCGATCGGACCCATGGCGCGCATCGCATTCGCACTCATCCTCTCGATGGCGTCGCTCGCCGCGCCTGCCGGCGCGCAATCCGCCGTGCCGCCACTGCCCCGGCTCGAGATGGATACGTATCCGGCGGCGATGCGCGAGGCGGTCGCGCCGGAGATGCGACGAGCCTCCGGGGATCCTGACAACCCGGCCGCCGCTGGCGCGCTCGGCCGCGTGCTGCACGCGTGGGAGCAGTATGGCGCCGCACATCAGGCCTACGCGCGTGCGCAGGCGCTCGCGCCGCGTGTCTTCGAGTGGCAGTACCTGGACGGAATTGTTCTTCAGCGTCTCGCGCGGCACGCAGAGGCCGCGGATCGGTTCGAGGCAGCGGCCGCACTCGACCGTGCCTCCCTGCCCGCCCGTGTGCTGCTTGCTGAAACCCGCCTCGATGCCGGCGACCTGGAGAGGAGCGACGCATTGTTCTCAGGTCTCGCGCGTGAGCCTCTTGCCGAGCCGCGCGCGGTGCTCGGCCTGGGCCGCATCGCGGCGGCGCGTGGAGACCATGCAGCCGCGATTGACCGCTTCGAACGGGCGATCGTCTTGTTCCCTGAGTGGGGCGCGGCGCACTACGCCCTCGCGCAGTCGCTTCGCGCCACGGGCCGTCCCGCTGAGGCAGGCCTGGCGCTCGAGCGCCACGCGCATTTCGGCGCGAGATGGCCCGGCATGGTGGACCCGGTGCTCGCGGCCGTCAGCGCGCTCAGAAACGACGCGCCCGCGGCGTTCCGTCGCGGGCTGGATCTCGCGGCGGCGGGCGACATCACGGGCGCGATCGGGGCGCACGAAGCCGCGCTGCGCCGCGATCCGGATCTCCCACAGGTGCATGCCAACCTGATCGGGCTCTACGGACGGACCCGCAACTGGATCAAGGCCGCTGAGCACTACCAGGCGACGGTGGCGCTCGGCTTCAATCTCGCGCAGGCGCACTACGACTACGGCGTGATTCTCGGCATGCAGGAGAAATGGGCCGAGGCGGAGGCCGCCTATCGCCACGCGATCGCGGTCAATGGCCTGCACGCCGAGGCGCACAACAATCTCGGTCAGATGCTGGAGCGTCGGCAGGGACTGTCGGAGGCGGCCGCCGAATACAGGGAAGCGGTGGACGCGAGACCGGCATTCCGACTCGCACGCTTCAATCTCGGGCGGATGCTGCTCGGGCTCGATCGTCCGCAGGAAGCGGTCGCCGCGCTCGAACCACTCACGCAGCCTCGCGACGCGGAAGCCCCACGGTATCTCTTTGCCCTCGCGACGGCGTACATCCGCGCCGGCACACGCGAGGAAGGCATCAAGTGGGCGACGGCCGCACGCGAACTGGCGCTGGAGCACCGTCAAACAGATCTGGCGCTGGCCATCGAACGGGATCTTGCTCGACTGAAATGACCCGCCCGCATCTCGCCCCCGGCGCGTGTGTCCTCGCGGCGCTGGTTGCGCTCGCCGGCATCACCGAACGTGCTGGCAGGGTCACGCTGCCGCGACTCGCGGGTTCATACGCAGCCGAGCCACTCTTCGTCGAAGCCGCGACCGGGACAGGCCTGCGCTTCACCCACGTCAGCGGCGCGAACGGCAACTACTACCTCGCGGAGGAGATGGGCGCCGGCGCCGCGCTTTTCGACTACGACGCCGACGGGGATCTTGACGTCTTCCTCGTCCAGGGAGGCTCGCTCGACCCGAAGGTTCCACCCGCCGCGGCACCTGCTGCGCCCACGAGCCGTCTGTTCCGTAACGACGTCAGCCGGGCGGGCGACGGCCGGCCGACGCTCCGCTTCACGGACGTGACAGAGGCCGCCGGCGTTGGCCTGCGCAGCTACGGCATGGGCGCGGCGGTGGGCGACTACGACAACGACGGCGATCTCGACCTCTTCGTCACCTCATTCGGGCCCGACACGCTGTATCGGAACAACGGCAACGGCACGTTCACGGACGTCTCCGGCGACGCGGGTGTGAGCGATGCCCAGTGGAGCACGAGCGCGGCGTTCGTCGACTACGACCGTGACGGCGACCTCGACCTGTTCGTCGCAAACTATCTGGACTTCACCGTCG
>JANPJN010000104.1:0-2893 GCA_031425515.1 Acidobacteriota bacterium
TCGACGCCAGGCCGGAGTCCTTCTTGTGCACCTTCAACCATAGCTCTGGCTCCCGGTCGTGGTGCGCCGACAGCCAGACCTCGAATGCCGTCTGCGTACGGAAGCTCTTGATGGTCTTCGGATTGGGAATGACAGGCGCCAAAACAACCGTCCTCGAAATACCGGAGTCAGTCGGTGTGAGGTGACGTGTTGCGCACGAGGTCGGCCTTCTCCAGCGGTGCGCCGAGCAGCAGCCGGCTCTTCGGTGTGATCCCGGGCGCGATCGTCTGCGTCGAGATGCGGTAGCCGCGCCGCTCGAGCCGCTCCGCGCGCGCCACGTCAATCGCGAGCGCGCCGTCCATCCAGCCGGCCAGTCGCCGGGCATCCGGCGAGGACAGGTGATGGCAACAGGGCAGCACCGCGACCCGCGTGCGGGCGGACGCCGCGCGCACGAGAATCATGTCGGTCAGCGATCCACAGGCGTGGCTCGACACGACGACGTCGGTCGCACAGAGCTCGACGCGGCCGGCATCCCCGGCCACCGTCGTCACGCGACCCGCGAGCCTGGGCCAGGTGTCCACGAGGACATCCGAAAGACGGGCGGCCGACGGGGGCGGTTTCGGGTCCACCGCGATCGCCCTGGGCGAGGAGTCGTCCAGGAGGAGCATCACGTGAGCGAGCAGGCCGTGTCCGGCCGCGAGATCGACCACGCGACCTCCGCGAAACATCCTCCGCACCCGTCTGGCGACCTCCCACGCTTCATACAGCTCTTTGCGTGGGAGGCACCCGGCCCGGCAAACCGCCCGCGCCAGCCGATCGAAGAGCCCCTCACCGGGAAAGCGGCCGAGGTCGTACTCCGTCAGCCGGGTGCGCGCCCCGTGCGTGAAACTCACGCGGACGACCCGTGGCGGAGTGCGAACTCTCCGCGCGCCGCCGACGTTGTGGAGCCGTCCGCAGCCGTCATGCGTGCCGAGTCGCAGGCGCTCCGTCCGCGAACACGGGCCGCGTGGGGTCGATGATGAGCCAGCAGCCGGCGCCGACGAGGAACAGCCCGCCCATCACGTAGAGCGGCAGGCTCCAGCTCCCGAACCACACGACGGAGTACGCGACGAGCGGCGGGCAGACGAGGCTCGCGACCTGACCGGCGGTGTTCATCATCGCCCCCACGACGCCCACGTGGTTGCGGCCAATCTCGCTGACGGTGCTCCACGCCGCCCCGAGCGTGAACATGCAGGCAGCCGTCGCGACGGCGATGAGGACCGCCGCGGCGACGGGCGAGGACGCGGCGCCGGCCGCGATGAGCCCCGCCGCCGACACGAGATACGCCAGCGCTCCGACGCCGCAACGCCCGGCGCGCAAACCGAATCGCGACGCGAGGCGATCGGTCACGATGCCGCCGAACAGATCGCTCGGCACGCTCACGAGCAGGGGCAGACCGGCGAAAAACCCCAGGGCCGCGGCTTCAAAGCCGTGGCGCTCGAACAGATAGGTCGGGAGCCAGGTAATGCAGAAATAGAAAATCATGCTGTTGGACGCATACATGATGCAGAGCGCGACGATGTTGCGGTCGCGCAGGAGCGGCCACCAGTAGGCGCCGGGCGCATGGACGAGGTCGGCGGGGCGGTGCGCCACGATGTACGCGGCTTCGCTCGCGGTGACGCTCCGGTGTTCCGTCGGGTCGTCGCGGTACCAGACGTGCCAGGCAAGGGCCCAAACGAAACCGACGGAGCCGAACAGCACGAAGATCGCCCGCCAGCTCATGACGGGCAGCAGCAGCACGATGAGACCCGGCGTCAGCCCTCCGACGAGGTGGGCCCCGGCGAAGAACACCCCCTGCACAGTGCCGCGTTCGTGGCCCGGAATCCAGCGGGAGAACGTGCGCGCGACCGACGGCCACGCGCCGGCTTCTCCGGCACCGAAGAGGAAGCGGAGGATCAGGAGCGACACGTAGCCCGAGGCGGCGGCCGTGGCGGCCGTGAAGCAGGACCACCAGATCACGATCCGCGTGAGGACGGTGCGCGTACCGGCACGGTCGGCCCACCACGCGGTCGGGATCTCGAACATCGCATACGCCAGCGCAAACGAGCTGAAGACATACCCCATCTGAATCTTGGAGAGCTGCAGGTCGCGCATGATGTCGGGCGCGAGCTTCGCGATGCAGACGCGATCGAGGTAGGTGATCATGGCGAGCGCCGTGGCCATGCCGACCACCTGGTAACGGACGCGCGACGCCGGGCGGATGGTGGTGGACACGTCAGGGAATGCGCGGTGGAGGGATCCGCTTCCGGGTCGCCTGCTCGAACGCGTAGGCGAGCCCGATCAGCCTCGGTTCGCTGCAGGCGCCTCCCGCGAAGCTGACACCCATCGGGCCGGCGCCGGCGTTGAACCCCGCCGGGAACGCGGGCGTCGGCTCGTTCGGCACGAGCGCGAACGGCACGATCATCGTCGGATACCCTGGCTTCGCGGCGATCGACGCGCCGGACGCCCCGGGAAAGACGAGCGCATCGAGGCGATGCCGCGTCATGATCTCGTCGATGCCGTGCGTCGCGGCGAGCCGGATGTCTTTCGCCCGGTCGGCCCGATAGCGAACCGCGTCCTGCTCGAGATGCATCTCGTCCGAGATCTCGAGGTTGGACTGGCCGTACTTCAGTGCGCCCGCCTTCGCGTGCGTCCTGTTCCAGGCGATCAGGTCCGTCAGCGATTTCACCGGCGCCGCGGGCCCGAGGGAGTCCAGCCACGCGTTGAAGTCGCGCTTCATGCCGTACTTGAACACGATCGAACAGTCCGTGTCTTTCCCGCGGCCCTCGCCGGCGCCGGAGCAGGTGCCCCAGAGGAGCAGATTGTTCGCAGGATCCGTATCGGTCACGCTGGGAATATCCGCCGGATCGACGAGAACCGCCCCGGCGCGCCTCAG
>JANPJN010000105.1:0-6257 GCA_031425515.1 Acidobacteriota bacterium
CACGTGGAGTCCTTCGGGTTCAGGTCGAACTCCCACAGCTTCTTCCCCGTCACGGCCTCGTAGCCGCGCACCCAGCCGTCCCCCTGCCCCAGCGCCACCTGCATCGTCTCGCCGACCTTGCCGACCGACGGGGCGGACCACTGGCCGTGCAGGATCTTCTCGCCGACGGAGTTGTCCTCCCAGGCGAGCTTGCCGGTCTTCTTGTTCACCGCGATGATGGACGGGGCCTTCGGCGACGGCACGTTGACGTGGCTCTCGTCCTGCCCGTTCGACGTGTTCACGTAGATCAGGTCGCCGTAGCTCACCGGCGAGGCATTCGCCATGTTGTGCTGCATCACCCCGATCTCTTCCATCATGTCGTAACGCCAGATGATGTCGGGGTCGGTCTCCCGCACGGCCTTCTCGTCCTTCACCAGCCCGTCGTTCGTGCCGTCGCGGAAGCCGTCGGCGTCAACCGCCATCAGCTCCCCGCGGTTGGACATGTAATAGACGATGCCGTCTTCGACGAGGGGAGAGGAGCAGATGCCCTGGAACGGCCAGTCGTTGGCGCGTCCCGCGGCGAGCTTGTCGTGGACCGCCTGCCAGAGGAACTGCCCGTCCGACTCGCGGAACGCCATGAGGACGCCCTTGTCCCCCTTGATTGCGGGATCGCGCGGCCCTTCGTTGTTCGTGCCAACGAACACGATGCCGCCGGCCACGACCGGATTGCCGTACGTCTGGGAGCCGAGGTCGGCGACCCACTTGACGTTCTTCTTCGTCTTGACGTCCCAGGTGGTCGGGATCCCCTTCATGGAGGAGACCATGTTGCGATCCGGCGTGCCGCCCCACATCGGCCAGTCGCCGGACTTCGGATCGGAGCGCGCGGCGAGCGACAGACCCGCGACACCCAGCACCGCTGCCGTGAGGACCAGCGGCTTCATGAACGCGCTTCCCGGTGACCGGTGACTACTTCGCATTGGCGTACACCTTGATGTTGTCGTAATAAATCTCCGACCCGCCGCCGGCCGCTGACGGGGCGTCGGCATACAGGCCCGGCGCGCCCTTCAGGTTGCCGATCGGATCGACGCGTTCGATTGACCATGCCGCCGGCTCGGGCTCACCCTTCGCCCACACCTTGCCGCGCGCGCGCACCTTGCCGGCGCCGAGCGACTGCACTTCGAGCTTCATCACGTACCAGGTGTCGGCCTTCCACGGAAACTCCACCCGCGCCGTGCGCTGCGTCTCGGGCTGCCACGGCTGCAGCTCGATCCGCTGATGGCTCCCCGACAGCATCATCTCGTAACGCTGCGCGACGATGCCCACGTCGCCGCGCTGGCGGCGGCGCTCAATCGCCCTGATGTCCGACTCGATGGTGTAGTTGCTGTAGTCCGTGCCGCCGAAGAACACGCGGCACCGCTTGGCGAACGCGAACGGGTTCTCGGCCAGCTTCACGAGCACCTTGCTGCCGTCCATGTCGCGCACGGCGAATTTTCCGGTGGCGTTCACCCACTGGGGCGGCGGCACGACGCCGGCGTTCTCGAAGTCGAACGTCCAGGGCAGGTCCGGAATCACCCGGATGCGCGCCGTGCCCGTGACCGCGCCGCTTGCCGCCTTGACGAGGCCTGCCTGGGCGCCCGCGGCCGGGTCGGCCGTGAACTTGCCGTCCGCGACCGTGCCCTTGAGGTTCTCGAGCGTCCAGGTGACCGCACCCGTCGCCGCGACGGCAAGGCCGGTGGCGTCGTACCCGCGCGTCGCGAGCGTGACGGTGGCGCCCGGTTTGACGATGATCTCGGTCGGATTGACCAGCAGCGACGCAAGTGGCCGCGGGCTCGGGCCGCCTCCGAGCCTGGAACCGAGCACGCCATCGCCGGGGCGGGCTCCCTTCGAGCCGATCGCGAACAGGCCGTCCATCGTCGCGAGGTAGATGCGGCCGCGGGCGATGGCCGGCGCCGCGACGATCGCCGACGGCTTGCCGTCGGTCCCGGCAGGCATCTCGTCTTCGTCGATCACGTCCACGCCGTCGGCCTTCGGCTTCAGGATGAAGAACTTGCCGTTTTCGGTGCCGACGTAGAGCCGGCCGTCGGCCAGCACTGGGGATGACTTCTGAATCGTGCCGAGATTCTTGCGCCAGAGGTGGCGGCCGTCCTTGATATCGAACGCCAGGAGCACGCCGCCGTTGTCCACGACGTAGAGACGCTCGCCGTCGGTGACCGGGGAGCCGTAGCCGGCCTGCACGTCGCGGATCAGCCAGCGGGCGGCCTTGTCGGTGAGCGTCCCCTTCGAGTCGGCGGGCACCGCGGCGAGCATGCCCATCTCGTTCACCTCGAGGTTCTCCTCGCTGTGGCTCACGATCACGTCGGGCCCGACCATGAGCGCGGCCGTGTTCAGACCGCGCTTGCTGACGCCCCACTGCCACACCGGCTCGCCGGTTGCCGCCTTGATCGCGTGCATCGCGCCGTCGCTGCCGCCGGAGAAGAACATGCGGGTGCCGTTGACGTCGGCGATCACGGGGTTGGCGTAGATGGTGTCGGTCGGGCGCCCCTCGGGCGCGCTGATCCAGCGGATCTGGCCGCTGGCCTTCTCGAGCGAGAGGAAGCGGTGCGCGCCGCCGGCGAACTGCCCCCAGCTGAACGTCAGGCCGCTCACGATCACCTGGTCGCCGTCCACGACCGGCGTGGACATCCGTCCGCCGTGCGTCGTCCACATCCCGAACTCCTCGGCGAGCGACCGCTCCCAGAGGAGCTTGCCGTCCTTCGAGAGCGACATCATCAGGCCGCCGCCGCTGATGGCGAAGACGTTGCCCGTGGCGGGATCGACCGACGGGGAGGACCACGCCACACGGTGCGGCGGGACGTCGCTCGTGAAGAGGTTGTAGCGGTGCTCCCAGAGCAGCTTGCCGGTGTCGGCGTTGAAGCACATCACGCGCTCCTGCTGCTCCGCGCCGGAGCCCGACGTGTTCTGGAGATACAGGTGGTCGCCGAAGACGACCGGGCCGGAGCGCCCGCCGTAGGGCGCCTTCCAGGCGAGGTTCTCACCTGCCGGCGACCACGCCGAGGGAAGGCCGGTCTCCGTGGAGGTGCCGTTGCGGGCCGGACCGCGCCACTCCGGCCAGTCGGCGGCGACGAGCAGGGCGGCGGCCGGGCACAGCAGCGCCGCAGCCAGCGGGAGCGACGCGAATCGGAGGGCGGTCTTTTTCATGAGAAGGTCCTGCTCTCGAATCAGAACTCGGCGCGCACTCCGAGCTGCACGCGCCGGGGGCTCTGCGCCGACAGAATCCTGCCGAACGTCGGAGAGCCCAGAAACGCATCCGGAAGGTCGTAGTTGACGCGGTTGAACAGGTTGAAGGCCTCGAGCCTCAGTGCCAGCGTTCCCTGCTGAAGAAAATTCATCCGCTTGACGAGCGCCAGGTTCACGGTCGCGTAGCCCGGACCGCCGAGCGTGTTGCGCCCGCTGCTGCCGAACGTGCCGAACGGCGGCGTCGTGAAGGCCGCCGTGTTGAACCAGAGGTCCTGCGTGGGTGAGGACACGGTGGGGTCGCCGGTGACGTTCGGGCGGTCGTTGTTGCCGAACCCGAGGTTCGAGCGCCCGGTGTTGCTGTTGTCGATGTCCGGGTGCAGCGCGACGGTGAACGGCCGGCCGGTCTGCAGCGTCGCGACCGCCTGGATCTCCATGTTGGCGAGCGCGTGGCTGAACCAGCCGTACCGGCTCAGGAAGGCCTGGCCGGTGCCGATCGGCAGCGGCCGCAGAAGAGCGCCGGAGAAGCGGTGCCGGACATCGAACGAGGACCGCCCGCGCTCCGCGGCCGGGTCGAGACTGTTCTGCGGGAAGTTCGGGTCTCCGGCACTCGTAAAGAACCCCGAGGCATCGTCGGTGGACTTGCCGAGCGTGTACGACACGAGAAGGGACGTGCCGTGAGCCGGACGCTCCTGGTAGCGGATCTCCATCGCGTTGTACCGCGAGGTAGCCCGCGATTCGATCAGCGTGATGTCGGCGAACCGCGGGTTCGGACGGAAGTTGAACGGGTTGGCGCTTGCCGGCGCCTGATTGAGATCGCGCGCCGAAATGAGATCGTGCCCGCGCGAGCCCGCGTAGCCGATCTCGAGCGAGCGCGTCTGGCCGACCTGGCGCTGGACGTTCACGTTCCAGTGCTCCATCCAGGGCGTCTGGAGGTCGCGCTGATACGAGGTCGCCGAGGCGGGAATCGCGATCGGAAACGACGCAGGAAACGGGTCGGCGAGCGTCAACGGCGGCAGCCCCTGCGCCGGAAAGTAGACGCCCAGATTGAAGTACGGCGGGTTGAAGTAGAGCCCTTCGGACGTGGCCAGCGCCCCCTGGTTGTAATAGATGCCGTAGCCGCCGCGCAGGATGTTGCGCTGCTCGGCACCGAGCGCCCAGGCGAACCCGGCGCGCGGCGCGACGTTGTCGCGATCCGTCGTGTATCCGCCGCGCGGCATGCCGGCGCTTCCCACGCGCACGAGGGCACCGGTGGCCGGGTCGTACAGGTTGGCCCGGTTGTCGGCATCGGCCGGCGGCGAGGCGACGTCGTAGCGCACGCCCGCCGTGATCGTGAGCGCTTCGGTCGCGCGCCAGTTGTCCTGCGCGAAGAGACTCCAGCTCTGCGCCCGCAGATTCTGGGGATTGTCGAGCCGCGCGCCGCCCGTAAGCACCGGCAGGCCGAGCAGCAAGTCGGCCAGCGCATTGCCGGTGTAGCCCTGGTCGATGAAGGTGAGGAACCCACGGGACTGCACGTCGCGATACGCCGCCTGCCGTATCCCGTACCACTCGCCGCCGAACTTCAGCACATGCGCGCCCCGTGCCCACGTCGCGGTGTCGGCGATCTGGAACATGTCGGAGCGGCTCTCCTGCGGGGTCGTGTACTCGTGGCCGAGCGGCGAGAACCCGGCAATGGAGATCACGCTGAGGCCGGCATCACGCGCGCTGGACGAGAGCGACGGCAGACCCACGCTGCGGTTGTTCACCCCGGTGTTCTCGGCGAACACGCCGATGGCGACGCGGGTGTAGCCGAACCGGAGATCGTTCACGAGCGAGCGCCCTGGCGCATGGCTGTAGGAGATTGCCGCGTTCTGCCCGCGCCGTGGCACGTCGGTCCCGAAGCCGGGCACCAGCGCGAACCCCGGGCCGGCAAACGGCTCGAAGAGCCGTCTGTCGCTGAAGCTGTACCGGGCGCTCAGGCGGTCACCGCCGGAAAACGGCGTGTCCACACGCACATCGAACTGGTCCACATCGTCGCGCCGCACGGGAGAGGATACGAAGTTGGCCCCCGGGGCGTTGCGGTTCGGCAGCGGATAAAGGGCCGCGATGGCGCGGCCGGTGGGGCTCTGGAAGAACGAAGGCACCGAGGCCCCCGGGAACGGCTGTCCGGAGAGGAAGTTGACCGGCACGCCTCGCAGCGACTGGGAGAAGTCGCCGGTGCGCTCGGCGGCGGTCGGCACGTTCGTGACGCGCGTGACCCCTTCGCGCAGGTGCGTGCGTTCGTAGTCGGCGAAGATGAAGGCGCGATCCTTCACGATGGGCCCGCCGAGCGATCCCCCGAACTGGTGGCGGGTGTACTCGGGCGCCGGCTCGCTCTTCGGCGCGAAGTGATTGCGGGACGCGAGCGCCCCGCCGCGGTAGAACTCGTACGCCGAGCCGCTCGGCCGGTTGGCGCCGGACCGGGTGACGATATTGATCTGGCCGCCGGCGTTGCGCCCGAACGACGCATCGTAGGTGGACGTCAGGATCTGGAACTCGCGGATGCCGTCGATCGGCGGCCGCACGGCGGGCGTGTTCAGCTTCGGGTCGCTGTTGTACACGCCGTCGAGCAGGAACCCGTTGAAATCCTCCCGCGCGCCGTGCACCGTGAGGGCGAAATCCCCGCGGCCCGAGCTCGCCGAGCCCTGCGGCTCTGGCGCCGTGCCCGGGGCGAGCAACGCCAGCTCGAGGAAATTGCGTCCGTCGAGCGGCAGGCCAGTGAGCTGCCGCGAGTCCACGAAGGTGTTGAGCGCCGGAGTCGCGCGGTCCACCGGGCTGAACGGCGCCGTGACGTCCACCGCCTGCAGCACCGCGCCGAGCTGCAGCGGGATTTCGATCCGGAACTCCTGATTCGTGGCGAGGTCCATGCGCGCGAGAAACGGCCCGTAGCCCCCATGCCCTACTTCGACGCGATAGGTTCCGGGCGCCAGGTCCGAAATCACGAAGCGGCCGCGGCCATCGGTGCTGACCCGCCTGGATTCGTTCGTCGCCTCCCGCGTGGCGCGGACCTCGACGGCCGGCAGGCC
>JANPJN010000106.1:0-2252 GCA_031425515.1 Acidobacteriota bacterium
TTCGCCCCCGGGCTTGAGCACGCGCCGGCACTCGTCCACCAGCGCCTGCGGATGGGTCGTGTACTGGACGACGCCGTGGGCGTAGACCAGATCGAAGGTGTTATCCGCGAACGGCAGGTGCTCGCCGTCCGCCTCGCGCAGGTCTGCCGCGAGCCCCTGCTGTTCGAAGTTGCTGTGTGCCAGCGCGATCGCGGTCGCCGAGAGGTCGACCCCGGACACCACCGCCCCGCCCCTCGCGAAGCGCACGAGGTCGGTCCCCGCGCCACATCCCACGTCGAGCACCGTGCGCCCGCGGTAGCCGTCGAAGTTCACCAGCCGCAGCAGATGGTGCAGCTTCTCGAAGTGGTACTCGTACAGATCCGCGAAGAAGCCGGGCGACCCGACCGGATGGGACGTGATGTCCAGGTCGTGAATGTGCCGGTTCCAGTAGTCGCGAACGTCGGCTGTGGTGGGAGGGACCGCTGATGGCACGCCGCTCTACTATAAGATGAAACGCGCAGCATGCGCGCGCGCGATCTCTCACACCTCGAGACGGCCGGATGCGATCTGCTGGTCGTGGGCGGCGGCATCTACGGCCTCGCCTGCGCGTATGACGCCGCCAGCCGCGGCCTCCGCGTCGCGCTGGTCGAGGCCGGCGACTTCGGCAGCGGCGCCTCCTTCAATCACCAGAAGACGGCACACGGCGGGCTGCGATCGCTCGGCTCCGGCCATCTCCGGCGCGCGCGCGAGAGCATCCGTGAGCGCCGTGCGCTGGCGCGCATCGCCCCCTGGCTCCTGCGCCCCCTCCCCTTCCTGGTCGGGACCTATCGCTCGATCGCGCGCAGCCGGCTCGCGCTCGGTTCGGCCTTCCGGCTCGACGCGTGGCTCGGGCGGCGCCGCAATGACGGCGTGGAGCCGGAGCTTCACCTGCCAGCGCCCCGTCTCGTGTCCAGGGCCGCCGTGCTCCGGCTGTTCGGCGGCATCCGTCCCGAGGGGCTAACCGGCGGCGCGCAGTGGTACGACTATCAGATGGTCGAAAGCGACCGGCTGACCGTGGCCTTCGCCGAAGCGGCGGATCGTGCCGGTGCCGATCTCGCGAATCATGTCGAAGCGGTCGGAGCGCTGACGGAGGGCGGGCGCGTAACGGGGATGCGCCTGCGGGACGCCCTGACCGGCCGGACTCTGGAGGTGCGCGCGCGGTTGACGCTCAACGCCGCCGGCGCGCACGCCGGTACGGTCATGCGCATGTTCGGGGTCGAGCGCACGCTGCCGCTCCTGCGCGCGATGAACCTCGTGACCTCGCGCCCGGCGAGCGACATGGCGCTCGCCGCGCCGGGTCCATCCGGCCGCATGCTCACGCTCGTGCCGTGGCGCGGCCGCGCGCTCGTCGGCACCGCGCAGTCGTCCACCTTCGTAGCGGCGGAGGCGACGGGGCCGTCCGCGGCAGACATCGCGGCATTCGTCGCCGAAGCCAATCACGCCTTTCCGTCGCTCCGCCTCGAGCTGTCGGACATCACCCTTGTGCATCGCGGGGTGGTGCCGGCGGTGACGGGGCGGAACGGCGTGCCCGATCTCCGTTCCTCGCCGGCGATCATCGACCATACCGCCGACGGCGTCCCCGGGGCCCTCACGGTCGTCGGCGTCAAGTACACGACCGCCCGCGGCGTGGCCGAGCAGGCCATCAACACCGTCGGCCGGCTGCTCGGCCGGCCGCTCCGCGCGTCGCGCACTGGGGTCACGACCCTGCCAGGTGCGGGCGTCGCCGATCACGAAGCGCTGGCGATTGAGGCCGGAAGGCGTGTCGGCGTTGATCTCCCAACGGGGACGCTACGGCACCTGACCGCGCTCTATGCCGAAGCCACGCCGCTCGTCGTCCAGCTGATTGCCGACAGACCGGATCTCGGCCAGCCGGTCGCGCCTGGCGTGCCGACGCTCGGTGCCGAAGTCCTCCACGCCATCCGCTCCGAAATGGCCCTCCGTCTCGCCGACATCGTCGTCCGGCGCTCGGGTCTGGGGTCGGCCGGACGGCCCGCCCCCGGAGCGCTCGCCACCTGCGCCCGTCTTGCGGCCGAAGAGCTCGGATGGGACGCCGCGCGCACCGCGGACGAGATTGCTTCAGTCGAGCGCCTCTACGAAGTCCCCTCCACCGAAGCCTGAACCTGGACCCTCGCAGAACCACGAGCCTACGGCACGCCGAAGCCCTTGAACACCCACGTGAGCCCCGCGGTCAGGCCGATGCTGGGATCGCGGGAGGTGATGCCGACGATGAGTCC
>JANPJN010000107.1:0-8787 GCA_031425515.1 Acidobacteriota bacterium
ACCGCCGCGCCATGACGGCGCGGTAGGCGCGTGACGGCAGGGCGTGCCCCAGCGCCGCTTCGATGCCGGCCGACGCGTCCACCAGGGCATCGAGGTCGACGCCGGTGTGGATGCCGAGCCCGTCCAGCATGTAAATCAGATCCTCCGTGGCCAGATTGCCGGTCGCCCCGGGTGCGTACGGACATCCGCCGAGGCCACCGGCCGAGGCATCGAACGTCGTCACACCGAGGTCGAGCGCCGTCAGCACGTTGGCGAGCGCCGCGCCCCGCGTGTCATGGAAATGAAGAGCGATCCGATCCAGCGGCACACCGGCAGCGACGGCCTCGAGGACGCGCGGCACCTGTCCGGGATGGGCGACGCCGATCGTGTCGCTGACGGCGACTTCGAACGCGCCCATCTTCAGGAGGGCCGTTGCCACGCGGGCGACGCGGGCGGGGGGCACGTCTCCTTCGAATGGACAGCCGAAGGCGGTGGAGACATACGCGCGGACGCGTACGCCGGCGGCCAGGGCCCGCGCGCATACGGCCGCATACGTCTCGAGCGACTGCTCGATCGTCTGATTGATGTTGCGCTGGCTGAACGTCTCGGAGGCCGCCGCGAAGACGGCCACCTCGGTCACGCCGGCCGCGATGGCGCGATCGAGGCCTCGCAGGTTGGGGACGAGCGCCGAATATCGCACCCCGGGACGCTGGGCGATCCCGGCGAACACGGCCTCCGCATCCGCCATCTGCGGCACCCACGCCGGATTGACGAAAGCGGCGGCTTCGATGGTTGGCGCTCCGGCCGCGGCGAGGCGATCGATGAACACCACCTTCGCGGCGGTCGGGACGCTGCCGGGCTCGTTCTGGAGGCCGTCCCGCGGGCCGACTTCGACAAGCGCGACGCGGGAGGGAAGGGGCATCGCCTGATTCTACGCGGAGCCCGCGGGCTCACTCCATCTCGACGAGCGGCACGCCCGGCTTGACCAGATCGCGCGCGCGGCACAGCACGGCCCGCACGACGCCGTCGGCTGGCGCCCGGATCGGCAGCTCCATCTTCATGGCTTCCAGGATCAGCAGTGTGTCGCCTTTGCGAACCGTGGCGCCGGGGGCCACGTCCACGCGGACCACCGTGGCGGGCATCGGGGCGACCAGCGCCGCATGGGCGGTCGCCGCGGGGCGCCGACGGCGGGCATCCTGCGCGTCGAGCTCGAAGACCTCGCCATTGAGGAAGACCCACCGCGTGCTGCCCGAGGCCGCGACCCACGCCTGCTGGCCGCTGCCGGAGCCGACACGCACCAGTCCAGCGCCGGTCGCGCGCAGAGGGATAGGGGAGCCGTCGTCAATCGACACCGTCCCGTCGGTGTGAACCGTGGCCTTGTAGTCGCGATCGCCGGCGCGGAGGATCAGCACGCGGTGTCCCACCGGATCAGCGCCCCCAGCCCGAGAGAGCGGTCCACGGACTGGGCGACCGGGAGAGACCACCAGGGCCGCGCTCGGCCCCGGCATCACCGGCCGCGGCGGCCGCGACGGCGACCGCTTCCTGCGGCACCTCCGCCCCGCCGAGGAGTGTGCTCAGATGCGCGTCGATGAAACCGGTGTCCACGTGGCCGGCTTGAAAGGCCGGGTGGGCGAGGATGCGCAGCAGGAACGGGATGTTGGTCCGGATGCCGAGTACGGGGAAATCGCGCAGCGCCGCCGAGGCGCGGTCGATCGCCTGAGGCCTCGTCTCGGCCAGCACGGTCAGCTTCGCGAGCAGCGGGTCGTACTCGATCGGAATCCGATCGCCTTCGCGGACGCCCGAGTCGACACGCACGCCCGGGCCGCGAGGCTCGCGATACAGGAGCAGCGGGCCTGCCTGCGGAAGGAAGCCGGCCCCGGGGTCTTCCGCGTAGATGCGCAGCTCGATGGCGTGGCCGCGCTGCCGCAGCTCGTTCTGGCGCCAGGGCAGCGCGCCTCCGGCGGCCACGGTCAGCTGCGCCTGCACGAGGTCCACGCCGGTGACCGCCTCCGTCACCGGGTGTTCGACCTGGAGGCGCGTGTTCATCTCGAGGAAGTAGAACGGCGCGCTCTCGCCGTCGCCGTGGAGCAGGAACTCGACGGTGCCGGCATTGCGGTAGCCGGCCGCGCGTGCGGCCGCGACCGCCGCGTCGCCCATGCGGGCCCGCAGGTCGGCCGTCAGGGCGGGCGAGGGGCTCTCTTCGATGACCTTCTGATGCCGCCGCTGGACCGAGCACTCGCGCTCGAACAGATGCACCACGTGCCCGAAAGCGTCACAGAAAATCTGAATCTCGACGTGGCGCGGACGTTCGATCAGCCGTTCCACGTACAGCGTCCCGTCGCCGAAGGCCGCCACCGCCTCGCGTCGCGCCGCGGCGATGAGCGCCGGGGCATCACTTGCGCCGCGCACGGTCCGCATCCCCTTGCCGCCTCCGCCCGCCGAGGCCTTCACCAGTACGGGATACCCGACCTCGTTGGCCGCCGCCGCGATGCCCGCGTCCGTCTGATCTTCCGGGGTGCGTCCAGGCACGACGGGCACTCCCGCCGCAATCATCAGGGCGCGCGCCGCAATCTTCGAGCCCATCCGCTCGATCACGTCAGCCGGCGGGCCGATGAAAATGAAGCCGGCCGCCTCACACGCCCGTGCGAACGCGGCATTCTCGGAAAGGAAGCCATACCCGGGATGCACGGCGTCCGCACCCGATCCACGCGCGGCCTCGAGAATGGCGGGGATGGACAGGTAGCTGTCGCGGGGCGGCGCGGGGCCGATGCGCACGCTTGCGTCCGCGGCCGTCACGTGCGCGGCGCCGACGTCCGCGTCGGAATACACCGCGACCGACTCGATCCCCCGCTCCCGGCAGGCCCGGATGATCCGGAGGGCGATCTCCCCGCGGTTGGCCACCAGCACGCGGCGCAGCGTCATGCGATCCAGCCCGGCTTGCGTTTCTCGAGAAAGGCCCGCAGCCCCTCCTGGCCCTCTGGCGACACGCGCTGCGTGGCGATGGCGGAGGTGGTCGTCCCGATCACGTCCTTCGGGTCCGCGCCTGCAATCTCGCAGATCAGGTGCTTCGCGGCGGCTACTGCGCCGGGGCCGGATGTGCGCAGTTCCGCCACGCGCCGCTGGACCGCGGCGTCCAGTTCGGCCGCAGGCACGACCTCGTGCACGAGCCCGATTTCCCGCGCGCGGCTGGCCGTGAACTTTCCCCCGGTCATGAACAGCTCCCGGGCCGCCGACACGCCGATCTTGCGGATCACGTACGGCGCAATCACCGCGGGCAGGATCCCGAGCTTCACCTCCGTGAATCCGAACACGGCATCCTCGGCGGCGACGACGATGTCGCAGACGGCCGCGAGCCCGGCGCCGCCGCCGAACGCCGCTCCCTGGATGCGGCCGATGAGCGGCAGCGGCAACGTGTCGAGCCGCTCGAGCATCCGTGCCAGATCTTCGGCGTCCGCGAGGTTGTCGCGATGCGTGTAGGCCACGGCCTTCGCCATCCACGCCAGGTCCGCGCCCGCGCAGAAGACCGCGCCCGCCCCGGCCAGCACGACGGCGCGCAGGTGCGGATCCTCGGCGGCCCGCGTCGCCTCGGCGCTGAGCGCCGCAATCGACGCCTCGTCGAAGGCATTGCGAACGTCCGGACGGTTGAGCGTGAGCCGCAGGACGCCGTCGCGCTGTTCGATCAGGATGGAGGGCATGATGGAAGTGGGGGAGCTACATCCTCAGGATGCCGAAGGTGGAGGCAGGAATGGGTGCGTTGAACGCGGCCGCCAGACCCAGGGACAGGGCGCTGCGCGTCTCGGCCGGATCCAGAATCCCGTCGTCCCACAGCCGCGCGGTCGAATAGTACGGCGAGCCTTCCCGTTCGTATTTTTCGACGAGAGGCAGACGGATTGCCGCCTCGTCGGCGGCGCTGAGCGTGCCTCCCTCCCGCGCCATCTGATCGCGTTTCACCGTCGTGAGGACGCCGGCCGCCTGCTCGCCGCCCATCACCGAGATCCGGGCGTTCGGCCACATCCAGAGCAGCCGCGGCTCGAAGGCCCGCCCGCACATCCCGTAGTTGCCCGCCCCGAACGACCCGCCGATGATGACGGTGAACTTCGGGACGGCCGCGTTGGCGACCGCGTGCACCATTTTCGCGCCGTCTTTGGCAATGCCGCCGCGCTCGTACTCGCGCCCGACCATGAATCCGGTGATGTTCTGGAGGAACACCAGCGGAATCTTCCGCATCGCGCAGAGCTCGATGAAATGGGTGGCCTTGAGCGCCGACTCGGAGAACAGGACGCCGTTGTTGGCAATGAGGCCGACGAGAAAGCCGTGCAGCCGCGCGAACCCGGTGACGAGCGTGCTGCCGTACCGCGCCTTGAACTCATCGAAGCGTGACCCGTCCACGATCCGCGCGATCACTTCGCGCACGTCGTATGGCTTGCGCGTGTCGGCGCTGACGATGCCGTAGATTTCGCGGGGGTCGTACAGAGGATCTTCCACGGGGGCGATGTCGGCCGGCAGGTGCGTGACGCCGTTGAGCGTACTCACAATCGTCCGCGCGATCTCCAGCGCGTGCGCGTCGTCTTCCGCCAGATAATCCGCCACGCCCGAGAGCCGTGTGTGAACGTCCGCACCGCCAAGCTCCTCGGCGGTGACCTCTTCGCCGGTCGCGGCCTTCACGAGGGGAGGCCCGCCAAGAAAGATCGTCCCTGTCCCCCTCACGATGACGGTTTCGTCAGACATCGCCGGCACGTACGCGCCGCCCGCCGTGCAGGAGCCCATGACGAGGGCAATCTGCGGAATGCCCGCGGCGGAAAGCCGCGCCTGGTTGTAGAAGATGCGCCCGAAGTGCTCACGGTCCGGGAAGACCTCCGCCTGAAGCGGCAGAAAGGCGCCCCCGGAGTCCACGAGATAGATGCAGGGCAGCCGATTCTCGAGCGCCACCTGCTGCGCCCGCAGGTGCTTGCGGACCGTCGTGGGATAGTACGTCCCCCCCTTGACCGTGGCGTCGTTGGCCACGATGACCACTTCCCGGCCCGAGACGCGGCCAATGCCCGTGATGATGCCGGCCGAGGGGGCGTCGTTGTCGTACAGATCCCAGGCGGCCAGCGGCGAGAGCTCGAGAAAGGGTGAGCCGGGATCCAGCAGTCCGTCTATGCGCTCGCGGGGAGGCAGCTTGCCCTGCGCGCGGTGCCGCTCGGTGGATTTCGCCCCGCCCCCCTGACGAATGAGGGCGCGCCGCTCTGCCAGCTCCGCGACAAGCCCCGCCATGGCCGCCTCGTTGGAGCGAAACAGGTCGGTCCCTGTATCTATCTGAGATTCGATGACGTCCATGTGGCTCCGGCGCGGGCTCGCGGTTCCAAGGGTCGCCGGATTATATCCGCGATGGCGTGGCCGTCCGGCACCACGCCCCACCTGGCGTGGGCCGGAAACGCCCGGGCTGGGCGGGTGTAGCTATTTGTGACATGTGTCCGCATATGGACACCTTTCCGAAGTTGTGTATACTTTGGGCCAACCTCGACGGGTTTCCGTGTACAACGTGCGGCCATGGTGCCACCGCACCGCGGGCGCCGTCCGGAAGGAACATGACTTTGAAGAAGCGAAACCGTGTACTCGCCATCGACGATGAGCCGTCGATGATCGAGTGGCTGAAGATTCTCCTCGAGCACGAGGGCTACGAGGTCCGCACCGCGATGATTGGCACGCGCGGCGAAGAGATCTTCAAGACCTGGAAGCCGGACGTCGTCGTGACCGACATGCTCCTGCCCGATGCCGACGGCATCGAACTGCTGCGCAAGTTCAAGCAGATCCATCCCGACACCGAAGTCATCGTCGCGACGGGGCACGGGTCGGTGAAAACGGCCGTCGAGGCGATGAAGGCTGGCGCACACAGCTTCGTCGAGAAGCCGATCGAGCCCGACACTCTGCTGGCGATGCTCGAGCGCGCCATCGAGCGGCGGGATCTGGTCGGCGAGAACATCCTCCTCAAGCAGAAGCTTGAGGGGCAGTTCCGGTTCGGGAACATCATCGGCAAGAGCAAGAAGATGCACGAGGTGCTCGAGCTGGTCGAGAGTGTGGCGGGCAGCGACGCCAACATCCTGATTCAGGGCGAGAACGGGACCGGCAAGGAGCTCATCTCGAATGCCCTGCACTACAACAGCAAGCGCGCCAAGGGCCCCTTCATCAAGATCAACTGCGCCGCCATCCCCAAGGACCTGATCGAGTCCGAGCTCTTTGGATACAAGAAAGGGGCCTTCACAGGCGCCGCGACCGACAAGGAAGGGCTGTTCGAGATGTCGGAAGGGGGTTCGCTCCTTCTCGACGAGATCGGCGAGATGCCCCCGTATCTGCAGACCAAGCTGCTCCGGGTGCTCCAGGAGCGCGAGTATCGCCCGATCGGCAGCGACCGCATCGTCCGGGTCGACTTCCGGCTCATCTGTGCGACGAACATCGATCTCGACGCCGCGTTGCGTGACGGCAAGCTGCGGGAGGACCTCTACTTCCGTATCAACACCATCACTCTGCGCGTGCCGCCGCTCAGGGAGCGCACCGAGGACATTCCGCTGCTCTGCGAGCACTTTCTCGAGAAGTACCGCCAGCGCCACCAGCGCCCCACGATGAAGTCGATTGCGCCGGCGGCGTATCACGTGTTGATTCGCCACCGATGGCCCGGCAACGTCCGGGAGCTGGAAAACGTCATCGAGCGTGGCGTGCTCGTGGCCAAGGGGAACGAGATCACGGTCAACGATCTGCCCGAATCGCTCCGGAGCGACAGCTCGACGACGACGGAGTTCGTGATCCCTCCGCACCGCACGCTCGCGGAGATCGAGAAGATGGCGATCCTCCAGACGCTCCAGCGCACGAACTGGAACAAACAGGAAGCGGCGCAGATCCTCGGGCTGTACCGGCCGACGCTCTACAGCAAGATGAAGAAGCACGAGATCCAGGACGGGAGCAAGGCAGCGGCCCGCCGCGCCCTGCCGGCGGCCCAGTAACCCCGGCGGCCCCGACAGGCCGGGGGCCGTTCCGTCGGGCAAGCCGATTGCAGAGCCAGCCTGTGAATGCTGGAGCGCGCACAGACCGGGCTGGGGGCCGTGGGCGACGTGTCGGTCTTCGCCCTGAAGGCCGCCCGGGAGATGTTCGTCCCTCCGTTTGAAATCCGCGAGACCCTTCGACAGGTGTACGAGTTGGGCTTCCGCTCGGCCCCGCTGATTGCGGTGTCGGGCCTCGCCATCGGCGTCGTGCTCTCGATGCACACCCGGGCGTCGCTCGAGCGCTTCGGGGCCGAGGCGCTCATTCCCTCAGGCCTCGCGATCGCGCTCGTCCGGGAGACCGGCCCGCTGACGGCGGCGCTCCTGCTGTCCGGCCGCATCGGCGCCGGCATCGGCGCGGAGCTCGGCGCGATGCGGGTCACCGAGCAGATCGACGCGCTCGAGGCCTCGGCCGTCGACGCCTTCCGATACCTCGTCGTCACCCGCGTCATCGCGTGCGTCATCGCCCTGCCAATCCTGACCACGCTGATGAATTTTTCGGGGATGCTCGGTGGCTTCATCGCGGAGACCGCGGCCAACGGCATGTCGCTGCAGCTCTACTTCACGCGCGCCTTCTCGCTCATCGAGTTTCAGGACTACGTGCCGGCCACGCTGAAGACGATGGTCTTCGGCTTCATCATCGCGACCATGTCGTCCTATCTCGGCTTCACGACGCAGTCGGGGACCGAAGGAGTCGGCCGTGCCTCGACGCGGGCGGTCGTGCTGTCGTCGATGCTCATCATCGTTTCGAACGTCATCCTCGTTCGCCTGATCTTCTTCCTGTTCCCTGAGTCGGGCGGCTGATGGAGGCGACGGCCGAGCTCGCACGTGCCGAGGCGAAGGAGACGGCCGACAAGGGCGGCGTGCGCCTCGAAGGCGTGACCAAGGCGTTCGGCTCGCGCCGGGTGCTGGACGATGTGTCGTTCACCGTGCCGGGGGGCTGCGGCTTCGTGATCCTCGGCAGGAGCGGCACGGGGAAGAGCGTCACGCTGCGCCACATCATCGGCCTCGTGCGTCCCGATGCCGGGCGGGTCTTCGTCGAAGACGACGAGATCAGCGCGCTCGCCGGCGCCGAGCTGTCGCGTGTCAGGCGGAGGATCGGGTTCCTGTTCCAGAACGCCGCGCTCTTCGACTCCATCACGGTTGGCGAGAACGTGGCGTTCCCCCTGCGCCGCCACAGCGATCTGCCCGACGCCGACATCCTGGCGCGCGCCCGGGAGAAGCTGGCCGCGGTCGGTCTCGGCGACGAGTTCGACAAGATGCCGGGGGCGCTGTCGGGCGGCATGCGCAAGCGCGCCGGCCTCGCCCGCGCCCTCGCGCTGGACCCCGGGATCCTTCTCGTGGACGAGCCAAGCGCTGGTCTCGACCCGATCACGGCGGACGAGATCGATGAACTGCTGCTCGGCCTGAAGCAGACCGGCGGCGTCACGCTCATCATCGTCACCCACAACATCCCGAGTGCGCGACGGCTCGGCGATCACCTCCTGATGCTGCACGAGGGGCGAATCGCGGCGCAGGGGACTCCGGCCGAGATGGACGCCAGCCGCGATCCGATGGTCCGGGCATTCATGACGTCACAACACGCGGGGTAAGGCAGGCACCCATGGCTCGCAGTCGTCTGGTCTACGTCGGCGCCTTCGTGATCTTCGGCACGCTGCTCTTTGCCGTGGGGCTGTTCCTCATCGGCAGCCGCCGGATGCTGTTCGACCGGACGTTCGAAGCGTACGCCGAGTTCTCCAACATCGGCGGCCTGCAGACGGGCGGGATCGTCAGGGTGGCGGGCATGGACGCC
>JANPJN010000108.1:0-2626 GCA_031425515.1 Acidobacteriota bacterium
ATCGCCAGACGGCCGGCAAACGCCCGATCGAGCTCGCGGACGGCGAGGCCGAGCGGCAGTTCCGGCGCCGGCTCGGCGGGCCGGGATCCCTTCGGTCCCTCCAGCGTCTCCCGCCCGTCCCCATCGTCTCTCGCCGGGCGCTCGGCGAGCTTCACGGGCAGCACGAAGCGCCGCGCGTCGCGCGACACGCCCAGCCGGGCGACGGTGCCGGGCTGGCGCGCCGAGATGTTGCGGATGAGCGCCTCGTTGGTGGCGACCTCGATGCCTTCGACGTCCAGGATCACGTCGTACACGTGCAGCCCGGCGCGCTCGGCCGGGGACCCGCCGGTCACGTCCTGAACAAGCGCACCGCGCGCGGATGACAGCCCCAGCGATCGCTGCAGCGCCGGCGTGACGTCAGTCAGCAGGACGCCCATGTAGCCGCGTGAGACCCGCCCGTGCGTCTTGAGCTGAGCCAGAATGCCGACGGCCTGGTTGATCGGCACCGCGAACCCGATGTTGCTGGCGCGCGAGCTGATGGCCGAATTGATCCCGATGACCTCCCCGCGCGAGTTGATGAGCGGCCCGCCGCTGTTGCCAAAGTTGATCGCAGCATCGGTCTGGATGTAGTCGTCCAGGCTGGCGTCGAACAGTTTGCGCCCCACGAAGCTCACGACACCGACCGTGACCGAGTGCACGTAGCCCAGCGGATTGCCGATCGCGCAGACCCATTCCCCGACGCGGAGCTCGTCGGAATTGCCCAGGGGCGCAGCGGGCAGGTCGTGGCTGCCGGCAATCTTCAGCAGAGCGACGTCGATGGCCGGATCGCGGCCGACCACTTCGGCACGGAAGCTGCGGCCGTCGGCAAGGGTCACGGTGATGCGCTGCGCCGCATCGATGACGTGATGGTTGGTGAGGATGAACCCTTCGCGGTCGATGAGGAACCCGCTGCCCGAACCCTGCCGGGGCGTGTCCGACTCGCGGTTGGACGGCGCGTCTCCTGGCCCGTCACCCCGCTGGAAGAAGCCGCGCGTTTCGCGATCGGATCCGCGCGATGTCGCATCGATGTTCACCACGGCGTTGTTGATCCGCTCCGCGACATCCGCGAAGTTCACGACCACCGGGCCGCCTGCCAGCGCCGCCGGGCGCACGCCGCCTGGCGCCGGCAGCCCTCGCGGCGCGGACGAGACGACGGGCGCATGGGTGAACTCGCCGGCGAGGATCAGACCCACCAGGAACGCCACGAGCGCCGTCAGCACGACTGTCAGAACGGTAAAGCGCCTGGACACTCATTCGATTATAAGCGCCTTCAGCTCTTCCTCCGTGAGGAGCGGCACGCCCAGGGCCCGGGCCTTCTCCAGCTTGCTCCCGGCCTCTGCGCCCACCACCACGCCACTCGTCTTCCGGCTGACCGACCCCGCCACCCGCCCCCCGCGCGCCACGATCGCCGCTTCCGCCTCCTCCCGCGTCATCGTCGCCAGCGTTCCGGTGAGGACGAACGTGCGGCCCGCGAGCGGACCGGGAGCCGCGACGCCAGGCGCCGGCTGAAGCGAGGCCATGTTGACCCCGGCGGCCGCGAGGTTCGCGATGAGCGCCCGGTTACGGGGCTCGTCCGCGAACCCGCGCCAGGAGGCGGCAACGACCGGACCGATTTCCGGAACGGTCTGCAGCGCCTCGAGCGGCGCGTCGAGCAGCCCCTCCATCGTGCGGAAGTAGCGCGCCAGCGTGCCGGCCGCCTTCTCTCCGACGTGCCGCACTCCGAGCGCATACACGAGTCGGGCGAGGTCGCTGGACTTGCTGCGGGCGAGCTGCTCGCACACGTTCCGCCCCACCTTCCCGAGCTTGCGCGGCACGGCGCGGTCGGACCGGGGCTCGCGCGGCGTCACGACCAGCGCCTCCAGCGTGGCCGCGTCGAGGTCGTAGAGGTCTCCGAAGTCGCGGACCAGCGATCGTTCGAGCAGCTGATCGACGAGCGATTCGCCGAGCCCCTCGATGTTCATCGCGCTGCGCGACGCGAAATGCTCGAGGCTGCGCCTGAGCCGTGCCGGGCACGACGTGTTCTCGCAGCGCCAGACCACCTCTTCCTCGTCGCGGTGGAGCGTGCTGCCGCACGCCGAGCACGCCGTGGGCATGACCCACGGAACGGCCGTCGGCGGGCGGAGGCTGAGCACGGGCGCGACGACGCGTGGGATGACGTCGCCGGCCTTCTCGATGATGACCGTGTCCCCCTCGCGGAAGTCCTTGCGGGCGACATCCTCGGCGTTGTGGAGCGTGGCCAGCGAGATGGTCGATCCCGCCAGGAGCACCGGGTCGAGCACCGCAAACGGAGTGTTGGCGCCGGTGCGGCCGACGTTCACTTCGATCCGGAGCAGCGTCGTGTGTGCCTGCTGCGCCGGGAACTTGAAGGCGATCGCCCAGCGCGGGAACTTCGCCGTGGCCCCGAGGCGCTCCCTCGAGGCAAGGTCGTCCACCTTGATGACCACGCCATCGGTGTCGAACTGGAGATCGCGCCGCCCGTCCGCCCACGCGCGGCAGAAGGCGATCACCGCGTCCACGCCCTCGCATCGCGTGTAGTTCGGCTCTACCGGCAGCCCCCAGCGCTGCAGCGCCGCGAGCGTGGCGGCCTGCGACCCTGGCACGGCGTCCG
>JANPJN010000109.1:0-6397 GCA_031425515.1 Acidobacteriota bacterium
GGTCCGCCGGCACCCAGCGCGTACAGTAACTATCCGCGCGCGGGCATTGCCTTTGCCCGCTTCGTCACACTCATGCCACATCTTTTGGCCGAACCGGCACCGGGGGGTCTGGCGTCTAAATCAGCAATCGCCGCCGGCCCCCCCCGACGCGAGCGGGGGAACCGGGTCTAACTCTCGTGCCATCAATCGCATAGGCGGCTGAAGGGGCGACGGTGCGGCGCTGGGCGCCGGGTGGGACGAGGGTGTCTCACTCGTGCGTCAGAAGTGCACACTGCTGGGCACCTCGTACGGCTGAGGCTTTACTTTTCGGGCGTGACTCGGTAGACTTACCGGCTCATATACTGGCAGATGTATTGCATAACGGCCTGCAAGTTCGAGCGGGCCGTGCGGAGACGGAAAGGAGCGGAATCATATGGAACTTCATAAGAGCCCGGGCGGGCAGATGGATCGGGATCGGTATGCGGAGCTCACGAGCATTCTCGAGGAGCGCCGCCGCGAAATCATGGATCAGGTGCAGGGCAAGATCCGCGACGTCCGGACCGAAAGCCCCAACAATCCGACGACCGGCGTGCTGGACGCCGCGGAGAGCTCCGAAGCGGACATCCAGGACGAGATCGAGTTCGCGCTCATCCAGATGAAGGCGGAAACGCTCAGCAAGATCGAAGAAGCCCTCCATCGTCTCGAAGAGGGGACATTCGGGTACTGTTTCGAGTGCGGCGAGGAAATTTCCGAGCGCCGCCTCCGGGCGCTGCCGTTCGCCGTCCGGTGCAAGGACTGCGAAGAGGCGCGCGAGACGGCGCAGCAGCGCGATCGGCTCATGGCCCAGCGCCGCGGCAACGCCTCGCTGTTCGTGGACATGCAGGGCTAGCTCTCCAGCCAGCCCCGGCGCACCGCGGGTGCGCCGGGGGCTTTTGCCGCCCCCCTCCTCCGGCAAATCCGCGTATCATCACCGGCAGGGCGTTGCGATCCCCGTCGCGGGGCGTACTCCCTCCACACACCCACATCAGGAGGATCGCGCGTGAGCGATCAGTCCGAACAGAACGACAAATTCGATGACCTGCTCGCCTCCGGCGAGCGGCCGCTGTCCATTCCCTCGGAGCTTCCCGTGCTCCCGCTGCGGGACACGGTCCTCTTTCCGAACTCGTTCATGCCGCTCGCGGTGGCACGCGAGGCGTCCGTACGCCTGATAGACGAGGCGACGACTGGCGGCCGCATGATTGCCGTCTTCACCCAGCGCGACGCGGCGGTCGAGGAGCCGATGCAGGAGGACCTGTATCCGGTCGGCACCGCCACCCACATCCACAAGATGTTCAAGCTGCCGGACGGCAGCCTGCGGCTCATCGTGCAGGGGCTCGCCCGCGTCCGGCTCGAACGGATCGTCCAGACCAGCCCGTACCTGAAGGGGGCGGTGGCGTCGGCCGACGAGAGCCTGCGCGATCAGGACCGTCTCGAGATCGATGCCCTCCAGCGCAACATCAAGAGCAACTTCCAGCAGGTCGTCTCGCTCTCCCCCCTGTTGTCGGACGATCTCCAGTCGCTCGCGGCGAACATCACCGAGCCGGGAAAACTGGCCGACTTCATCGCCTCGAGCCTGACGACCATCGGCACCCCCGTGAAGCAGGAGGTGCTCGACACGCTGGACGTCCGCGCGCGCATGGATTCGCTCAATCGCATCCTGATCAAGGAGCTCGAAGTCCTGGAGCTCGGCTCGAAGATTCAGTCACAGGTGCAGTCTGAGGTCGGCAAGAATCAGCGCGAATACTTCCTCCGCGAGCAGATGAAGGCGATCCAGAAGGAGCTCGGGGAAGGCGATGACCAGGCGAAAGAGATCGACGAGCTGCGGCTGAAGATCGACGCCGCCGGGATGCCCGATACCGTCAAGAAGGAGGCGCTCCGCGAGCTCGATCGTCTCTCGAAGATGCCGGTGGCCGCGGCCGAGTACACCGTCTCGCGCACGTATCTGGACTGGATCGTCGCGCTGCCCTGGGCCAAACGCACCGAGGACGCGCTCGACCTCCGGCGCACCAAGGAAGTGCTCGACGCCGATCACTCCGGGCTCGAGAAGGTGAAAGACCGCGTCATCGAATACCTCGCGGTCCGGAAGCTGAACCCCGCCGTCAAGGGGCCGATCCTCTGCTTCCTCGGCCCTCCCGGCGTCGGCAAGACCTCGCTCGCCCGGTCAATCGCCAACTCGCTCGGCCGGAAGTTCGTGCGCATCTCACTCGGCGGCATGCGCGACGAAGCGGAGATCCGCGGCCACCGGCGCACCTACATCGGCGCCCTTCCCGGGCAGGTCATCCAGGGGCTCCGTCGCGCCGAGTCCAAGAACCCGGTCTTCATCCTCGACGAGATCGACAAGCTGGGCTCGGATTTTCGCGGCGACCCGGCGTCGGCGCTGCTCGAGGTCCTCGATCCCGAGCAGAACAACAGCTTCCGCGATCACTATCTCGACGTGCCGTTCGACCTGTCGGAGGTGCTGTTCCTGACGACGGCCAACGTCATGGACCCGATCCCGCCCGCCCTCCGGGATCGGATGGAGGTGCTCGAGCTCGCCGGCTACACGGAGGAGGAGAAGCTCAAGATCGTCTTCGAGCATCTGATCGCCAAGCAGATCACGAACCACGGGCTCACGGCCGAGCAGGTGGAGTTCACGCTCCCGGCCATCAGCGCCGTGATCAGGGGATACACGCGGGAAGCGGGGGTCCGAAATCTCGAACGCGAGATCGGCGCCCTCTGCCGCAAGATCGCCAGGCGCCGGGCGGAAGGGGACGAGAACCCCGTCGTCATTACGCCGGCCGTCGTCGTGGAGATGCTCGGCGCGCCCACGTTCCTCGATGAGGAAATCGAGAACCGGACGAAGGATCCTGGCGTTGCCGTCGGCCTGGCCTGGACGCCCGCCGGCGGGGAGGTGCTGTTTGTCGAAGGCTCCCGCATGCAGGGCGGCGGCACCCTCACCCTGACCGGACACCTGGGCGACGTGATGAAGGAGTCGGCACGCACGGCGCTTTCATGGTTCCGCGCGCATGCGAAGCGCTACGGCGTGGACCCGAGCTTCTACAAGGACTCGGAGATCCACCTGCACGTGCCCTCGGGCGCCATTCCGAAGGACGGCCCGTCGGCAGGCGTCACGATGGTCACGGCGCTGGCGTCGTGCCTCACCGGACGGCCGGTGCGTGGCGACATCGCAATGACGGGGGAGATCACCCTCTCGGGCCGCGTTCTGCCGGTCGGGGGGATCAAGGAAAAGGTGCTGGCTGCACGGCGGCACGGCATCACCGAGGTCATTCTTCCGAGGCAGAACGAGAAGAACATCAACGAGGATTTGACCGAAGAGCTCCGGCGTGAGCTGACGATCCACTTCGTCGCCCACATGGAAGAGGTGCTGGCCATCGCGCTCCAGCCGTCATCGGAGCAGACCCACACCGGTCTGCAACTCGACACCACGATGGAGGCGGTCTAACCGAACCCTTTAGACCATCCCCAACCCCGCCACCGTCTTCATGTCGGTGATCTCTCCCCGCCGCACCATCTCTCGGGCATCCGCGAGCGTGAACGTCTTCGGCTCGATATCCTCGTCTTCGTCCTGCTCGGCCGCCTCGTCCGACTCGGCGAGCCCTGAGACCCGGAAGAACAGCATCTCCTCGTCGCAGTACCCCGGAGTGGGATGGAGTGCCGTGAGCCGGACGACGGTCTCGGGCACGAGGCCGATTTCCTCGTGGCACTCGCGCCGCGCGGCAGCCTCGGGCTCTTCCCCCTCGTCCACACTCCCGGCCGGCAACTCCCACAGCCAGCGGTTCACCGCATACCGGTACTGACGGATGAGGATCACGCGCCCGGGTTCGGGCACCGGGATCAGCACCACCGACCGGGCGTGCCGGACGACATCCACCGTGACCTCGCGGTCGTTCGGCATGCGCACCCGATCGCGATCGACGTTGAAGACCTTGCCCGTGTACACGCGTTCATGCGTGAGCTGTTCAGGATCGGGCACGGATCACTCCTCCGGTTCTTCGCCCATGGATTCGCGCGCTTCGATATCGTCGACGACCGCCTTCAAGTCTTCCGGCAGGGGCGACTCGAACTCGACCCGTCGTCCGTCAGCCGGATGCGTGAACGCCAGCTTCGCCGCATGGAGGAATGGCCGCTCGAGGCGCTGCACGGCGCGCAGGTTCGACGGCGTGCGCCGGTGGAGCCCGCCGTAGGTCGGGTCTCCCACGATCGGATGTCCGATTGCGCTCAGGTGCACCCTGATCTGGTGTGTGCGCCCTGTCGCGATCGCGACCTTGAGCAGCGATGCGCCCTTGAAGTGGTGCGCCGCCGTCACGCGCGTCACCGCCTGCCGTGCCCGACGGGCCCGTGTGGACATCTTCTGACGCTGCGACGGGTCGCGCCCAATCGCGGCATCGATGCGCTTGCCCGCCTGGACGACGCCCCAGACGAGCGCGATGTACTCCTTGTCCACTTCGCGATCCGCGAACTGCCGCGACAACTCCTGGTGCGCGCGGTCGCTCTTCGCCACCACCATCACCCCCGAGGTGCCGCGGTCGAGGCGATGGACGATACCGGGGCGGAGCTCGCCGCCGATGCCGCTCAGATCCGTCACATGGTGGAGCAGCGCATTGACGAGCGTGCCGGAGCTGTGGCCGGCGCCCGGATGGACCACCATCCCGGCCGGCTTGTCGAGGACGACCAGGTGCTCGTCCTGATAGATGATCCGGATCGGCAGTGGCTCCGCCTGGGGGACGGCCTCCGTCGGAGGAGGCAGATCGAGGGTGAAGACCTGGGCCGCGTGCACGGCGGTGCTCGCGCGCACGGAGGTGCCAGGTCCGGTCACGCGCCCGTCCTTGATGAGCCGCTGGACCTGCGAGCGGGACAGCTCAGGCAGCAGGGACGTCAGGAAGTTGTCGAGGCGCGCCCCCTCGTACTCGGCCTCCACGGTCAGCTCGCGCGCGCCGGTGATCGTCATGCCGCCAGGGCCTGGGCGTTGGCCCAAAGCGCCCGGGCCTCAAACAGGGTCGGATGCATGTCGTCTCCCGAGCCCGATCATGTCGAGGATCACCAGGATTGCGCCGGCCGTGATGGCGGCATCCGCCACGTTGAACGCCCAGAAGTGCGTCGTCCCCCAGTAGATGTCCACGAAATCCACCACGTAGCCGAGTACGGCGCGATCGACGAGGTTGCCCAGGGCGCCGCCGAGGATGAGGGCGAGGCCGACCCGCGCGCTCCTCTCCTGGAAGCCGAGCTGCGTGGCATACACGGCGATGGCCACGAGCGCCAGGCCGGCGACGCCGATCATCACGGCCGGCTTGTACGGAAAGTCCACTCCGTTCAGCAGGCCGAAGGCCGCGCCCGTGTTGTGCACGTGCGTGAAGTCCAGCAGGTCCGGGATCACGTTCCGGCTGTCGCCGAGCGGCAGGGTCTGCCGCACGATGGCTTTCGTGATCTGGTCGAGCGCGGCGACGATCGCCACGATGATGATTTCGAGCGGGTGCGCGCGCCGGATTGGACGGGCCGAGGTAGGCGGAGTGGCGGCAGCGATCTCTTCAGTGTCTGGCATCGCTGGTTACCCCGCCATCGGCGGCGTCGTGCCCGGGAGCGCGGCGGCACATCGGTCGCAGATCCCCTCGGTCCCCGGTGCCTCCGACAACGTCCGCACGAAGCGCCAGCAGCGCGGGCACTTCTCCCCCTCCGCGCGCGCGACCTCAATCGCAAGCGGGCTGTCGTCCGCGGCGGCCTGGAGGTCCACGTCCGACACGATGAAGAGCATCGGCAGGTCGTCGCGATACTGCTGGAGGAGCGCCAGGTCCGCGCCTCCGGCCTGTAACGTGAGTCGTGCGCCCAGTGCGTTGCCGATTGTCTTGGCCTGCCGGGCGGTCTCAAGCGCCCGGTTCACCTCGTCGCGGATCGACATCAGCCGCACCCAGCGATCGTTCAGCGACGGGTCCAGCAGCGCGTCCACGGCGTCGGGAAAGTCGGCGAGATGCACCGAGGGCTCTCGCGTGCCGGGCAGGTGCTTCCACAACTCGTCGGCCGTGACGGGCAGGATCGGGGCCAGCAGCCGGGTCAGCCCGTCCGCGATGATGTACATCGCGGTCTGCGCCGACCGGCGTTCGCCCGACGCCGCACCAAAGGTGTACAGCCGGTCCTTGGACACGTCGGCGTAGAACGCGCTGAGATCGACCGTGGCGAACTGATTAATAGCCTGGAAGATGGTCGGGAAGTCGTAGCGCTCGTACGCCTTCTTCACGGCGACCGCGGCGACTCCGTACCGCGCCAGTGCGAACCGATCGACATCGTGCAGCCGATCGAGCGCCAGAGCGTCCGACGCCGGATCGAAGTCGTACAGGTTCGACACCAGGTATCGCAGCGTGTTGCGGATCTTCCGATAGGCCTCGAT
>JANPJN010000110.1:0-4540 GCA_031425515.1 Acidobacteriota bacterium
GCGTTCCCCGGCCAGATCATCCAGATGATGAAGAAGGCCGGGTCGATGAACCCGGTGTTCCTGCTGGACGAAGTCGACAAGATGTCGATGGACTTCCGCGGCGATCCGTCGGCGGCGCTGCTCGAAGTGCTGGACCCCGAGCAGAACAACGCCTTCCTCGACCACTATCTCGACGTCGAGTACGACCTGTCGAACGTCATGTTCATCTGCACGGCGAACGTGATCCACACGATTCCGCAGGCGCTGCGCGACCGCATGGAAGTGCTCCAGCTCGCCGGCTACACGGAGCAGGAGAAGGTCGAGATCGCGAAGAAGTTCCTCTCGCCGAAGGCGGTCGAGGGAGCGGGGCTCACCTCCGACAACATCACCTTCCTGGACGAGGCGTTCCAGACGATCGTCCAGCGCTACACGCGTGAGGCCGGCGTCCGCAACCTCGAGCGCGAGATCTCGTCCATCTGCCGGAAGATCGCCCGCAAGGTCGTCAACGAAGGCAAGAGCTTCAGCGAAGAGATCAGCGCCGCCAAGGTCACCGAGTACCTCGGCGTGCCGCGCTTCCGTCCGACGATGGCCGAGGAGAAGAACGAGGTCGGCGTCGCGACGGGCCTGGCGTGGACGGAGGTCGGCGGCGAGATCCTCGTCATCGAGGCGACGCTGATGCCCGGCAAGGGCAAGCTCACGCTCACGGGCAAGCTCGGCGACGTCATGCAGGAGTCGGCGCAGGCGGCGATGAGCTACGTGCGCTCGAAGGCGGACGAGTACCGGCTCCCGAAGAACTTCAGCCGGACGATGGACGTGCACGTGCACATCCCTGAAGGGGCGATTCCCAAGGACGGCCCGTCGGCCGGGATCACGCTGGCGACCACGCTGGTCTCGGCGCTCTCGGGTATCGCGGTGCGCAAGGACGTCGCAATGACGGGGGAGATCACGCTGCGCGGCAAGGTGCTCCCGATCGGCGGCGTCAAGGAGAAGGTGCTCGGCGCGCATCGCGCGGGCATGAAGACGATCATCCTGCCGAGGGACAACGAGAAGGACCTGGCGGACATTCCGAAAAACGTCCTCGACACGCTCGACATCTACATGGTCGACATGATGGACGAGGTGCTGAAGATTGCGCTCGCGGGCCCGCTGCCCGTGATCGCCCCCGCCGACGCGGCCGTGCAGCCCGCCGTCAAGGACGAAACGATCACGCATTGAGTATTGAGACTTCTTAGCGCCGACTTCGTCACGAGTGCGGCCGCGGGCGGCCGGCCGACGGGCATCCCGGCCGACGGTCTCGGCCAGATCGCGCTCGCGGGGCGGTCCAATGTCGGCAAATCGACCCTGCTGAACGCGCTCGTCCGGCGCAAGGTCGCACGCACGAGCGCCGCCCCCGGCAAGACGCGCCTGGCGAATATCTTCCGCCTGACCGTCGAAGGGGGCACGGGCGGCCCGGGGCGATGGAGCCTCTACCTGGTGGACCTTCCCGGCTACGGCTACGCGCGCGGAGGGGCGGACTCGGCAAACGAGCTGGCGGCCGTAGCCGCAAGCTACTTCGCGAGCGCCAGTGAGCCATCGGCCGCACAGGGGAACCGCGGGACGCTCCTGCTCGTCGATTCAAGGCACCCCGGGCTGGACTCCGACACGAAGGCCCATCGCTGGCTCTCGACCGTCGGGCCGCCCCCGCAGATCGTGGCGACGAAGATCGACAAGCTCTCGCGGTCGGAGCGCGGACGGAATCTCCGGGAGCTCGAACGTGTATTTGGCAGCGCGCCCCTGCCGGTGTCGGCCACGGGCGGCGAAGGACTGGATGAACTGTGGAGACTGATAGCAAGACTGGCCCGGCCAGCGGACAACAGCCGATGACGACAGACAAGGCCGCTCCAGCGGCACCCGCGGGAGAGCCCACCGGCGTCGTAGAGCTTTCGACGCTGAAAGACATGAGCGTGACCGAGCTCACGAAGGTCGCGAAGCAGCTCGATGTCGCCGGCGCCACCGGCATGCGCAAGCAGGAGCTGATCTTCGAGATCCTGAAGACCCGCGCCGAGAAGAGCGGCCTGCTGTTCTCGGAAGGGGTGCTCGAGACGCTGCCCGACGGCTTCGGCTTCCTCCGCGCCCCCGACTACAACTACCTGCCAGGCCCCGACGACATCTACGTCTCCCCCTCGCAAATCCGGAAGTTCGACCTGCACACCGGCGACACCGTGTCGGGCCAGATCCGCCAGCCGAAGGAAGGCGAGCGCTACTTCGCGCTCATCAAGGTCGAGGCGATCAACTTCGAGCCGCCCGATCGGGGGCGCGAGAAGATCTTCTTCGAGAACCTGACCCCGCTCTACCCGCAGAACCGGATCAATCTCGAGACGACGCCGGACAATCTGTCCGCGCGCGTCATGGATCTGATGGTCCCGATCGGCAAAGGGCAGCGCGGCCTCATCGTCGCGCCGCCGCGCACCGGCAAGACGATGCTGCTGCAGAACATTGCCAACAGCATCACCGCCAACCACCCCGAGGTCTACCTGATCGTGCTGCTCATCGACGAGCGGCCCGAGGAGGTGACCGACATGCAGCGGTCGGTCAAGGGCGAGGTGATCTCGTCCACGTTCGACGAGCCCGCGACCCGCCACGTACAGGTCGCCGAGATGGTGATCGAGAAGGCCAAGCGCCTGGTCGAGCACAAGAAGGACGTCGTCATTCTGCTCGACTCCGTGACGCGTCTCGCGCGCGCCTACAACAGCATCGTCCCGCCGTCGGGCAAGGTGCTGTCGGGCGGCGTGGACAGCAACGCGCTCCAGCGGCCGAAGCGCTTCTTCGGCGCGGCGCGGAACATCGAAGAGGGTGGGTCGCTGACGATTGTCGCGACCGCGCTCATCGATACCGGGTCGCGCATGGACGAGGTGATCTTCGAGGAGTTCAAGGGGACCGGCAACCTCGAGATCCATCTTGATCGGAAGCTTGCCGACCGCCGGGTGTTCCCGGCGATCGACATCCAGAAGAGCGGCACGCGGAAGGAAGAGCTCCTCATCCCGAAGGAGGATCTGAACCGCGTGTGGGTGCTGCGCAAGGTGCTGACCCCGCTCTCCCCCGTCGAGGCGATGGAGCTCCTGCTGTCGAAGATGGGCAAGACGAAGAACAACGCGGAGTTCCTCGGGTCGATGGCCAACGGAGGCCGATAAGCTCAGCGTCCGAATACTTTACGGACGTTGAGGCCGACTTTGGGGTCCTGGCGCGTCCCCCGGATGCGGACCGGGAGGACGGCGCCGGCGCCGTCCTTGCGGAAGATCGGATCGACCACCTTCAGCAGAATGCCCTTGATCCCGCCACCCGCCGCCTGTGAGATCGTCGCTTTCATGCGCACGGTGCCGTCGAACTCGATGGCCTCGGTAAACAGCCCGTAAGTTCCCGCCATCTGCACCGTCGCGCCCGGCATCGCGAAAGACGCGTTGCGGAGCGCGAGGACGCCGCGCGCGAGCCTGAACTTCGCGCGCAGGTCGGATGCGACGTTCTGCCGGGTCTCTTCCGGGTTCAGCCCTCTCGCCCGCTCGCTCAGATTCGAGATCTTCGTCTGTACTCCGGAGTCGGCGAAGCGGGCTGACACGACGTCGAGCTCGCCGGCGACATTCAGCCGGTCCATCACGTCCGCAGGGCCCGCCGGCAGGTCCATGTCGGCGTGCAGCGCCAGCCGTCCGCGCATGACAGGCTCCTCGCCGCGAACGGCGACGCGAAGTACGTCCTCGATCCGGCCGTCCTCGATCTTCACGTGGACCTTGACGGTTCTTCCCTTCACTCCTTCCGCGCCGACGACCGCGCCGCGCGCCGTCAGCGAGGTGCTGAGGAAGGACGCCGACACGGCGTTGAGATACGTGTCGCCGTCGGTGCCGTCCACGACCGCGTCGAACTTCGTCTCGAGCGGGATGGGGTTCCCGGCGACCTTGACGAAGAAGTCCGGAGTGCGGGTCTCCCCCGCCACACCGATGCGATCGAGCTGCCCTCCGAACGTGCCGGTGGAGGTCAGGTGGCCGCCGATCCCCTTGACCGTCGCCAGGTCCACGTTGTCGAACGTGTAGCGCCCCGTGAGCGGCGTGCCGCCGGGATCCCCGCGGTGCCACGGACCGAACGTCCCTTCCGCGTCGATCACGCCTTTTGGAAGCGGGTTGGTGATTTTTGCCACGTACGACATCACATGACCCTTGCCGAGCGGCTGCATCGTGAGGTGGTGGATGTCGAAGATTTTTGGCTCCTTGCCGGCCTTGCGCGGAATGAGCACGAGCGCGGCGTCCTCGGCGATGAGCTTGTCCACCACGATCGCGGCTGGATCGGCGGCGGCGTCTGCAACCGGCGCGGCCTCCGCAGGCGGCGCGGTGGCTGGAGGCGCCGCTATGGACGAAGCGTTGCGATCCTTCGGCCGGTCGCCGTTGATGCCGCCCGGCGGAATGCTGATCCGGAGGCCCGTGACCCTGACCGTCCGGAAGCGGCGCGGCCGGCTCCACAGGCCCAGCAGGCCGCCGTCGATCGTGAAGGTGTCGATCGCGACGAGCGGCGGCACGTCGCGGCGATTCCTGTGCCG
>JANPJN010000111.1:0-5209 GCA_031425515.1 Acidobacteriota bacterium
ACGCGGCGCCGAGGCGCGATTTTCGGGTACGCCGGCCGCCGAAGTGGCGGCTCGGACAACCTGGGGACGATCGCCGAAGGCTCAGTCGACTGGACGATCAACCGCCGCTGGTCGATCAACTTGTACCTGGGCCGAATGAGCGGCCACGACGTGGTGCGCACGACATTCGCGGGCGACAGGCTGACCTTTGGCTATGTCGAGAATGTGATCAGGTTCTGACGCGACGTTCTCATGACCGCGGTTTGCGGACGTCGTGTTCCTTGTGGATTTTCTTGTTGCCTCGGCCGTCGCCTCCGGGTTTATGTGACCCGACCGAGCCGCTTCCAACCGGGCGTTCCTGTCTGGCCTTCCCGCCACCCGCGGTTTCCTGTGCTGCTGGCTTTTGACCCGTCTTGTTCTTCGCCATTCACCCTCCGTGAAACGGGAGAGCAATCGCTGTGCCCAGGTTGCGGCGCGGCTCTCCGTGGCAATTGCGCGGGGCGAGGATATCCGGTAACCTTGGATGTTTCGGGGCCGTACCGAGAGGCTGGACAGTGTGCCGGGTTCAGTATCTGCCCTCGGGGATCTCGCGCACGGGAGGCTCAGACGGAGGCGGCAGACGACGAGATGATGCGGGCCGCGATTGAGCTCGCCCTGGCCGGCGCAAGGCAGGGAGAGGTACCCGTCGGCGCTGTGGTGGTGCTCGACGGTAGCGTCGTGGGGCGCGGGTTCAACCAGCCGATCGGGTCGCACGACCCCACCGCGCACGCCGAGATCGTGGCGCTGAGGGATGCGGGCCAGCGGCTCGCGAACTACCGGCTCTCGGGTGCGACCGTCTACGTGACGATCGAGCCCTGCCAGATGTGCGTGGGCGCCATGGTCCATGCACGAGTCGCGAGGGTGGTGTATGGCACGCCCGAGCCCAAAGCCGGCGCGATAGAATCCGCCATGCGGGCGCATGAGCATCCCGCGCTGAACCATCGCCTGACCGCGACAGGCGGCGTGCTCGAGGCTGAATGCCGTGCGATCATGCAGGAGTTCTTCAAGGGACGCCGAGCCTGACGAGCGTAGTTGCTAGTGCAGCGCCGAGCGAGCGACGGCGGGAAGCCGGCCGTGCTGAGCGGGGGCTGACTCGAAGAGCAGTCGTGGAATCAGCAGCGCCTGCGGCCGCTAGCGAGGGCCGGAGGGCAGCCGCCGCAAGGCGGCCCCGAGCGCGCAGCGAGGTGGGGAACGAAAAGGGGCCCCCACCGAGCGTAGTAGAAATTGGAGAGGTACCGAAGTGGTCGTAACGGGGGCGCCTCGAAAGCGTCTTGCTGGGTAACCGGCACGGGGGTTCGAATCCCTCCCTCTCCGCCATCTCAAGGCCCGCCGACTGGCGGGCCTTTTTCATGCCCGATGCCGCCTGCGCCGCGCAGGGGCGTCTTGCCTGGCAACCGGCACGGGGGTTCCGAACCCCACCCTCCCAGCCAAATCAAGTCATTTATAATCAGCAAGTTATATTGAAGAGCAACGGCGCGCTGGTGCGAGTGAGAACCCACGCGCCTCCCTCGCGGGGAGCGGCCGATGACGATGTCCGTTAAAGCATGTTGGTGTATGAGCGTGGCCGTTCTCGTGGGCGCCCTCTCGATTGCACGCCATCAGCCGGTCGCGTCGTCGCAGGCGCCGGGTGAGCCACCCGGGCTCATCGCGATTGCGAGCAAGGCGCCGGCGCGTGTGACCATCGTCGGTCTCGCGAAGCAGCCCACACGCGAGTCCAACGTCGGATACCTGCCGCACGAAGTGGCCGTCGCCGGTCGGGTGGTGTTCGCATCGAACTACGGCAGTGCGCACGTCAGGAGCTCCGACCTGACGAATGCACCGGGCAACACACTGTCAGCGATCGACCTGGCGCGCCCCGACCGCGCTCCTGAGACCATCGATCTCGGCGCTGGCCGCTGTGCCCCACACGGCCTCGCCGTGTCGCGCGATCTGCGACGGCTCTACGTCACCTGCGAGGGGCGCCAGGAGGTGGTGGCGATCGACGTGGCGAGCCGGAAAGTCCTGTACTCCGTTGGGACCAATCAGGCCGGGTCTCACATGCTGGTGGTGTCGCCCGACGGGGCGCGGGCGTATGTCACGAACTTCTGGCACGGGACGGTGTCCGTCCTTGATCTGAAGGCGCAGCGCATTCTCGCGCAGATCGCGACCGGCTCCGGCACCGAGGGTATCGGTATCTCGCCGGACGGACGCGACATTTACACGTCGTCTGTCTACATCAACGAGATCGTGAAGATCGACACGAGCACGCTGCAGGTCGTCGGGCGTGCGGTGATGCAGAACTGCCTGGGGGCTGTGCGCGTCGTACCGGCGCCTCCTGAAGGACGCACCCTCATCGTCAACTGTGCGGACAACGGCCGGGTACTCGTCGTTGACGCCGACACGCTGAAGATAAGGCACAACATCGTGGTCGGCGCCCTGCCAATTGGAATCACCGTGCCGAACGACCGTTTCGCTTACGTCGCCAACATGCTCGACGACACGATCTCGGTCATCGACATCAGTCGTGGTGCCGTCGCGCGGACGATCGCGGCTGGCGACGATCCAGACGGGATCGTCTTCGTGCCGAATTAAACTCTTGCTACCCATCACGGCCTACCGGGGACGCGTGGCGGCGCGGCCATCCGGCGCCGCCGGGTCATAGTTCGGATTGGGGCGGGGCCGTTGCGCGCCGAGCTCTGACGAGCAGTGCAAGCAGGACGGTCGGCCGCACAACGGCCATGCGCGACAGGATACCCGGTCCGGCGCAGGAGCGGAGCCATTCCCTATTCGGGATCAGCCAGTGCTCTCGATCCCGTCGGCACGTTTGTCCGCACGATCTCGCACATCATTTTACGCCATTATTATAGCCATATTTCATCGCATTTGCTATATTAGCGCCACTCTAGTGTTGGAAGCGCAGTATCATTCCCCATGCCTCGAACCATTTCTCCGCTGCTGCCCCCGACGCTCGAGTTGCTTCGGCAGCTCGGGGAGCGGCTGCGTCTGGCGCGGCGGCGTCGGAGGCTGCCAGCCAGGCAGGTCGCTGCACGCGCCGGGATGGCGCCCATGACACTGCGCAGTGTGGAACGCGGCGGCGCCGGCGTGACCATCGGCGCGTACACAGCCGTGATGCAGGTGCTCGGTGTCGAACAGGATCTCGATCTGGTCGCCGCGGCCGACTCGACCGGTCGCGCCCTGCAGGACGCCCGATCGTCCCCACCCCGCAGAACCGCGCGGCCGATGCTACCCACACCGACATCCTCGACCCCTGAGACGCCCGACATACCCACACACGACGCGGCGCAAGCCTCGCCGAGGCCGACCACTCTGCGCCGCGGCGTGCGCGCGGCAGGGTCGTCTGGGGCAACCGGAAAGGCCCGAACCACGGAACACGCCGAACGCGGCTTCGCCAGCGCGCGTGCACTGGCCGCCGTGATCGATGCGCCACGCACGCCGAGACCCGGATCCAGTCGTCGCTGAGGACCATGGCTGTCACCATCGCCGTCTACGGCGACTGGCACGGACTGCCCGGCCCGCGTCGTCTTGGCGTGCTGTACGCCAATCGCACGCGTGGCCGCGAGATCTTCGAGTTCGAGTTCGACCCCGCTCTCCTGGAAGACCCGGTGTTTCTGCGTGTGCCGCTCGACCCCCGTCTCGGGTTTCACGACGGCCGCCAGTATCCGGCGCAGGGCCGCAACACCTTCGGTCTCTTTGCCGACGCCAGTCCGGATCGGTGGGGCCGCCTCCTGATGGGTCGTCGGCTGGAGCGCGACCAGCGAGCCGGGCGTGTGGAACGAGGGACGCGGCTCTACGAATCTGACTACCTGCTCGGCGTGCACGATACGTTTCGTGTCGGGGCGCTACGCCTCAGGCTGGATGGCCGCGGTGACTTTCTCGATGACCGGCACGAGGTGGCCGCGCCTCCGTTCGTGAAGCTGCGCGCCCTCGAAGCCGCGAGCCTTGCGCTCGAGCGCGACGAAGACAACACCGACGACCGGGCCGACGAGTGGCTCCGGATGCTGATGGCCCCGGGCGGTTCGCTCGGCGGCGCACGTCCCAAGGCCAGCGTGCTCGACCCCAGTGGTCACCTGTGGATCGCGAAGTTTCCGAGCGTGCGTGACGAGCACGATGTCGGCGCCTGGGAGCTCGTCGTCCAGGCGCTCGCCTTACGATGCGGGCTGCGCGTGCCGGAGAGTCAGGCCCGTCGCTTTGCGCATGCGCATCACACGTTTCTTGTGAAGCGCTTCGATCGCACCAACGCCGGGGTGCGATTGCACTTCGCGTCGGCGATGACCCTCACGAACCACAAGGACGGCGAGGACGCGTCGACGGGGGTGAGCTACCTCGAGATCGCGCGAGTGCTCATTGATCAGGGCGCGGAAACGAAGGCAGATCTCCGCGAGCTGTGGTCACGCATCGTCTTCAACGTGCTCGTCTCGAATACGGACGATCACCTTCGGAACCACGGCTTCATTCTGGTTCCAGGCAAAGGGTGGCAGTTGTCGGACGCGTTCGACATGAACCCCGTTCCTGACGCGTACGGCCTCCGGATCAACATCAGCGAGACGGACAATGCGCTCGATCTCGACCTGGTGCGCTCCGTCGCGCCCTACTTCCGTCTTGACGCGCGAGCCGCCCGGGAGACTATCCGCCGGCAGCAGGCGGTCGTGCGCCAATGGCGCAAGGTTGCCGGCGCGCTTCGACTGTCAGCTCGCGCGTGCCGCCAGATGGCCTCGGCGTTTCGTCTGGCGGGCTGAATCCGTCCGCGCCGCGCGGAGATGTGTAGAATCGGGCCCATGATCGATCACCCCGATCGAAGACAGTTCCTCCGGCGAGCGGGTCCCGCACTGGCCTGTTCCCTGCTCTCGCTCGAGGGATGCTCACGGGGGCCTGCGACTTCGAGCACCTCAAAGACTCGCTCCAGCACCTGGGAGGCTGAGATAGCCGACCTGGCAGGGACCGTGCCCCGGTTGATGGACACGCACAAGGTTCCGGGCCTGTCCATCGCCATCGTGAGGGAGGCGAAGCTGGTGTGGGCGCAGGGTTTCGGAGTCAGGGATCGCGCGTCGCGAGCGCCCGTGGACAACGGCACTCTGTTCGAGGCCGCATCCATGAGCAAGCCCGTCTTCGCGTATGTCGTCATGAAACTGGTGGAGAAGGGCGTCCTCGAGCTGGACACGCCTCTGAGCCGATACACGTCAGAACGCTTTCT
>JANPJN010000112.1:0-4341 GCA_031425515.1 Acidobacteriota bacterium
GGAAGACGGCGCGCGGCTGGCGCTCGAGACGACGAAGGCCGCGATGGCGAAGGCGGGCGTGGCGGTCTGACGCGGATTATCCGAGACCGCTTCGCTTGAGTGCGTAGGCGATGGACTCGGTGGGCGCGGGATAGCTCGTGAGCGCGGTGTTGCCGCGATAGTCGATGTCGCGGATGCCGATCTCGCTCGTGTAGAAGGCGTCAACCGTCATCCGCCGCGCCCAGGTGAAGAACTGGATGCCCGGGTCCAGCGCCGGCGCCGCGTTGCGGCGATAGGCGATGCGGTCGAGCAGCGCGATCTGTTCCGCCTCCGGTGCCGAGACGAAGTTCGCCGCCCCGCGCTCCATTACCGCGCCGTCGAGCCAGGCGATGCCCGTGGAGTACGTCGTTTTCAGTTGGGCGTTCTCGCTCGTCAGCATGTCGATCCAGGCGGCACACCCGGCCGCCACCGCTCCCGGCGCTCCATTTTCGACAGGCACGATCAAATCGGTGAGCCGCTCGAGGGTCCGGTACTCGTGCGGTGTCAGCCCTTTTGGCGTGTAGGTTCCCCCCGCGGCGGTCTGTGCCTGCGAGGCCATCTGGTGCACTTCCTGGGCGGCCAGGCGATCGATGACCCCGGCCGTCGTCAGCACGACCGCGAGCCGCCGCAAGGCGTCGCGACGGGTGATCTCAGACATTGGCCTTCCTCAATTCCCCCGCGAGATATTCGGCCGTGCGCCAGGCGAGCGCGACGATGGTGTGGGTGGGGTTCTTGTCGGCGTTGCTGACGAAGGGGGCGGCATCCGCCACGAAGAGGTTCTTCACGTCGTGCGACTGGCAGAACCGGTTGAGGACGCTCGTCTGCCCGTCGTCGCCCATGCGCACCGTGCCGACCTCGTGGATGATTGCGCCACCGCGCGAGATCGGCGGGCGCCCCGGAGTGTCGGCCTGGGCCATCGGCTGGCCCGTGCTCGTCGGCTGACCTGCGGGCGCGTTGGTCAGTCCCGTCTGCGGTCCGGCCTGTCCGGTCTGCGGAGCCTGCTGCCCGCGCTGTGGACCCGTGCCGGTCGTCGTCGCCTGTCCGGCACCGCCACCGCGGGCGCCACCGACGGCAATCCTGCCGCCCATCGATTCGAGGATCGTGCGGAAGGTCTCCTGCATGTGACGGACCTGGTTCAGCTCGTGGTCGCTCCAGCCCCAGTGGAAGCGCAGGACCGGGATGCCCCAGCGATCCTTGACCTCCGGATCGAGCTCGCAGAAGGACTGCTCGTTCGGGATCATTTCCCCGCGTCCGGAGAGGCCGATCGACGTGCCGTAGTCGTCGCGAATCGCCTGCTTCATTTTCAGGCCGTAGCCTTCGGTGCGATTGACGACGCCGGTGAAGGAGCCGATACCCGGCATGCCGTAGCCGCCGCCGACTTCGATGTGATAGCCGCGCGGGAAGTTCAGCGCCTTGTGCTTGTCCCACAGCCACCACGGGACGTAGACGTGTGAGCCGTAGCCGTCCGAGTTGTAGCGCGGCATGCCGGAGAGGGCCGGCACCTGGGCAGAGAGGCTCGAGCCCACCGTGTCCATCAGGTAGCGGCCGACCTTGCCGGAGGAGTTCGCGAGCCCCTGCGGGTGGCGGGGGGATTTGGAATTGAGCAGCAGGCGGGCCGACTCGCAGGCGCTGGCGGCGAGGACCACTGTCCGGCAGCGCACCTGGCGTTCGGCCCCCGTGGTCTTGTCGATGTAGGACACGGCCGTGACCTTGCCGGTGTCGTCCGTCAGGAGCTCGCGCGCCATCGCGTTGGCGATCACCTGGACGCGTCCGGTCTGCATCGCGGGGAAGATCTGGACGTAGCTCGCGGCGTAGTTCGACGCCGTCTTGCAGCCGCGGCCGCACTGCCCGCAGTAATGGCAGGCCGGGCGTCCGTTGCGCGCGACGGTCGTGACGGCCTGGCGGGCGGCGACCGCGCGGATGCCGACCTTGCCGCACGCGCGCTGAACGAGCGTGTCGTGCGCGCGGAGCGCCGCGGGCGGGTTGAAGATGCCGTCAGGCGCGCTGCGGATGCCTTCGGTCGTGCCGGTCACGCCGATGAAGCGCTCGGCCTTGTCGTAGTAGGGCGCGATGTCGTCGTAGCTGATTGGCCAGTCCCAGCCGAGACCGTCCGTCGAGCGCGGCTTGAAGTCGTAGTCCGACATGCGCAGCGTGACGCGGCCGTAGTGGTTGGTGCGGCCGCCGAGAATGCGCGAGCGGAACCACGAGAAGTCGCTGCCGGGCGCCACGGTGTAGGGCTCTCCCTCGAGCTGGGCGCCGCCGTAGGTCGCGCTGTAGGTGAAGCCTGTCCGGCCGCCGGTGTAGGCCTCGCCGTGCGGCCCCGCGCCGCGGTTCGGCGCCTGGTACGGCCACATGTGCTCCTTGAGGTCCACGGGATTCAGCATCGGGCCCGCTTCGATCAGGAGGACCGACACGCCAAGGTCGGCGAGCACCTTCGTCATCGTCCCGCCGCCGGCCCCCGATCCGATCACCACGACGTCATGAACCGTCGAGCCACCTGTGACCTGTGCCATGTGCTGCCGCTCCTCGTGTCGCGCCGGGATGCGCCCGATCGCCGCTGACTCTAACGGATACGGGGAGGGACTTCAACCGGCGGGCGGCGCGATCGATCGCAAGCCGCAAGTCATCCGCGGCTCGACCCGCCAACCGGTTGAGAGCGCGTCGGAGCCTACGCCGTGTGGACGCCCGGGCGGCCGGCCTCGACGACGAGCGTGCCGCCGGTCCGGATCGGGCTGCCCGGCACGGTGACGCGATCGAGGATCTTGAACTCGGCGCGCATGTCGGCCGGGGTGGCCGTGCAGGCGATGTAGCCGCGGCGGGCGCTGTGGTAGCGGATGTGCGGGTTGGCGCCGCGGAGCGTCTCCCAGTTCGCCGCGACATCGGCGCCGTCGCTGCCCGACGTGATGGACGAGTTCGTGAACTCGGCCCCCACCGACGGCGACTTCTCGTTCTGGAAATCCAGCTTCAACTCGGCGCCGTAGTGAAGGTGCACGTCGCCCGACAGCACGATCGGGTTCGGGGCCTTCGTCTCCAGGAGGCGCTCGTAGAGCCGCCGCCTGGCGGCCGTGTAGCCGTCCCACTTGTCCATGGGATACCGCCCCTGGGGATTCGACGCCGCCGCATCGCGCGCGAACGTCGGCACCTGCTGGCCAAGAAGCGTCCACGTCGCCTTCGTCGTCGCGAGCTCGCCGAACAGCCACTTCTCCTGATCGGCCCCGAGCATGGTCCGACGTGGGTCGTCCGCTTCGGCACATCCCGTCGCCGGCACGCCGCCGCAGGCCTGATTCGATCGGTACTGCCGCGTGTCGAGCACGCTGAAGTCGATCAGGCGGCCGAACGGCAGGCGGCGATACAGACGCATCCGCGGCCCTGACGGCAGCGTCGCGGCACGCACGGGCATGTGCTCGTAATAAGCCTGATAGGCCGCCGCCCGCCGCAGGAGGAACACCTCCGGCGGCGTGTCGTTCTCGTCGATGTCGCCCGCGTAGTCGTTGTCCACCTCGTGGTCGTCCCACGACATCACGAACGGCGCGGAGGCGTGCGCCGCGAGCAGGTCGCGGTCGGACTTGTACTGCGCGTACCGGTTGCGGTAGTCCACCAGCGTGTAGATCTCCGATCCGCGGTGCTGCCGGACGACGAGCGGGTTGCGGCCGCCATCGGCGCGGCCTTCATAGATGTAGTCGCCCGTGTGGAAGACGAAGTCGAAGCGTTCGTCGGCCACTCCCCGGAACGCGGTGAAGTAGCCCGTCTCGAAATGGCTGCAGCCGCAGACCCCGAAACGCAGCCGGTCCACCGCCGCGCCGGCCGCGGGAGCGGTGACGGTTCGTCCGGTCTGACTGATCTCGCTCCCCGAACGGAAGCGATACCAGTACTCGCGGCCCGGCTCCAGCCCCTGCACTTCCACATGGACGCTGTGGCCCAGCTCGGGCCGCGCGATCGCCGAGCCCTGGCGGACGATGGTGCGGAAGGCCGTGTCGCGCGCGACCTCCCATCCAACCTCGACGTTCACGGCCGGCATGCCGCCGCCGTCGAGCGGTTCGGGCGCGAGCCGCGTCCAGAGCACGACGCCGTCCGGCGAGGGGTCGCCCGAGGCCACGCCGAGCGTGAACGGGTAGGTGCGGAACAGGAGCTGTGCCAGCACCGGCCGTGAGGCGAGGGGCTGGATCAGCGCAGCCGCACCGAGCTTCCAGGCGGCATTGAGCACCTGGCGGCGGGAGAGGGCGAGGAGCGTCCGGTCGTACAGAGGCCTCATGTGAGAGGTGCTCCGGCGCGCTGCGCTTTCTGCTGGGCCTGGACACCGAGATCAAGCGCCAGGAACGTCTG
>JANPJN010000113.1:0-4712 GCA_031425515.1 Acidobacteriota bacterium
ACGTGAGCGCCAGCGGCGCACTCGTACAAGCCTCGCGTCCGCTTCGGCCTGGAGCCCGCGTCCACCTGCAGGTGGTCACGGCGGCTCGCACGTTCACGCTTGCGGCTCACGTGGTTCGATGCGCGGTGTGGGCGATCGACGATGGGCAGGGGGCGACGTATAGGGGGGCGCTCAGGTTCGAGCACCGCGCGGAGTCGGTGAGGGAAAGCCTGGCCCCGCCCCCTCCACGCGGCCCTCACAGCAGATGAGAGGGCCACGGATGTGCGTTGACTCTACTTGAGGGTGCTGAGGAACTCGACCACGTCGCGAATCTCGCGGAGCTTGAGGATCTGTCCCATCGGCGGCATGGCCGACACGGGATTGGTGCGGGACGCGATGTCCTGGCGCGGGACGCGGCGCAGGCCCGTTGGCGTCACGATGGCGACGTCCGCGGCCGTCTCTTCGCGGAGGGTGCCGTCCAGGCGTTCCCCGCTGCGCAGGGTCAGGCTCACGCTGCCGAAACCGGGGGCAATGCGGGCGCTGGGCTCCAGCAGCGCCTCGAGGAGGATGGGGCGTGGAACGCTCGAACCGATAGTCGTCAGGTTCGGCCCCACGTCGGAGCCTCCCGTTCCGACGGCGTGGCAGCGGGTGCAGGCGGCGGCGGGGTGCTCGGCAAACACCTCGCGACCGCGGACGGCGTTCCCGCCGGCCAGCAGGGCTTCACGAAAGGCCCCGGCCAGGGTGTCGGCGGAACGCGCGCGCTGGAGCGAGTCCAGCCGGGCGCGGAGCGCCGCCGATCCGTTGGCCTGCGCCGCGTCGACCACGTCGAGTTGAAGCGCGGGTGGAACAGTTCCCGCCGCGAGTCTGTCGACGTACGACAGGAGGAGCCGCTCGGCCGGTGGCGTTTTCATCGTGGCGAGCACGGCGAGGGCGGCCTGCTGGTCGTCGATCGCGCCAGCGTCCAGCACCGCGCGAAGCTGCTGTGCCCTGGCGGCGTCAGGGATGGGAAGTCCGGGCAGGATCGCGAGGGCCGCGCGCCGCACATCCGCACTGGGATCGCGCAGCGCCGTCTGCACGACGGGTCCCATCCCGGGCACGTGCAGCGCCTGCAGCGCACGGAGCGAGGCAACGCGCACCTCCGGGGAGTCGTCTGATCGTGCGAGCTCTCTGAGCAGCGGCGCCGAGGCTCGGGCGCCGGCATCGCCAGCCGCGGAGGCGAGCGCGACGCGGATCGCCGCACTGGCGGGACGTCCGGCGAGCAGACGGGTGATGGCGGCACGAGCGGCGACCGTCGAAGCCGCCCGTGGCGCGGCAGCGCCCTGGTACATGCCGTCCACGCGATTGAGATTGGAGGGTTTCAGAAACACACCGAGTGCACCGATGGCCTCGACGCGTAACGCCTCGGCGCGGCTCTGGGTGTCCGCGAAGGCGGCCAGTCGCGCGACGGCGGCCGTCGTCCCGAGTCGAAGGTTGGCGGAAATGGCCCGGCGCAGGAGCGGCTCGCCCGTGAACGGCGTCTCCCCGAGCAGCGCCGCGAGGCCTCGTGTCCCCGCCTCGATCCCCCCGTCGTCATTTACCGCGCGGGCGGCTTCCGTGGCGACGTGCTCGTCGCGATCGGCGAGAAAGCGAGCGACGTTCGCGTGGCGCATGCGCCGAAGCGCCACGACGGCGGCGGTTCGGACGGCTGGTGATTCGTGCGTCGCCAGTGCGGCCAGCGCGGGTGCATCCCCGATCCGGGACAGCGCGAGGCTGCCGGCATGCCTGAGATACACATCCCGCCCGTTGTCCTTTTGCAGCATGGCGACGAGTGGCGCGACCGCGGGCCTGTGCGCCATGCGCCCGAGGGCCTCGGCGGCGAAGAAGCGGACGCGGGCCGATTCATGAGCGAGCAGCCGGAGAACTCCGGCTGCGGCGTCCCGATGGCGGAGATCGCCGAGCAGTCGGGCCGCCTGCGCGGACACTTCGGCCTCTGCGTCGCCGAGCAGCGGCGTCAGGGACGCGGCGACGGCCGCATCCTTTCTCGCGAGCTGACCGAGGCCCCAGAGGGCGTGCACTCTCGCCAGCAGGTGCGTGCGGTCGGTCGCGGCCGCGACAAGCGTCCGGGTGTCACCACGGCGAACCAGGTCGAACTGGGCTTTCTGCCGCACCCGCATGTCCGCGTGCCGGAGCAGCGCCGCTACGCGATCGACCGGGCGCGCGGCGAGATCCTCGCGCAGCAGCGCCGCGACCTCCTTCCGCATCGGGGAGGCGGTGGCGGCGGGAGTGTCGAGCTTCCAGATCCGTCCCTTGCCGGTCGAGGTCCACCCGGTGATCCAGTCCGTCAGGTACAGCGCGCCGTCGGGCCCGAACTTCATCCCGATGCTCAGGATGCCCCGCAGCAGGACCTTGTCGGCGTCGAGCGCGAAGCCGGCGCCGTCAGGCTTCAGCGTGAAGCCGTACACGCGTGCGCCATCGGCGGAGCCCGGAAAGCTCGTCACGAAGAAATGATTCCGCCATTCGTCCGAGAGGGCCGTGCCCGGGTTGAAGACCAGTCCTGACGGGCCCGTGTGGTACGGAGCGATGGGCGGGACGATGTGGGCGGCCTGGGCGGTGAAGCGGGGCTTGAACATCGCTTCGTCCATCCAGACGTTGTAGCGGTTGTTGGCAGGGTCGGTGTATTTGCCATACTGCCAGTTCGCGCGCCAGCCGCTGTCGGACCCTTCCGGGATGTAGACCAGGCGTTCGGTTTCCCCCTCGTGATCGCCGTCGTTGTCCACGCTGATCAGGTTGCCGAGCTCGTCGAAGGCGAACTCCTGGAGGTTGCGGATTCCCGTGGCGAAGACCTCGAAGTCCGAGCCGTCCGGGTTGGCGCGGAACACCGCGCCCTGGTTCGGCGCGGCCCACCGGCGGCCGGTCTGATCGACCACGTTGTAGCCGATGTCGCCGACTTCCCAGTAGATCCGGCCGTCGGGCCCGAGGGTCACGCCGGAGATGCCGTGCCCGCCGAAGGCGGGATGGGTGTTGTAGCCGACGCTCACGGGTGTCTGCGTATCGATCGAGCCGTCGCCGTTCGTATCGCGCAGGCGCCAGAGGCCCGGTGCGATGCCGAAGAAGAGATCGCCCGCGTGATGGAGCAGGCCGCCCGCGACGTCGAAGGTCGGGTCCGCGTTGAAGCCTTCCGCCATCACCTGTGAGAGGTCCGCGATGCCGTCGCCGTTGGTGTCCTGAATCCGGACCAGCCGCTCCTTGAGCTCCGTCAGATCGCGGGCATCGTGGGAGCCGTCCTTGTTGAGATCGTCAATCCATCCGTTCTGTGCGCTGCGCGCGGGCGCCAGCTCGCGCTGGTAGAACTTCACGAGGTCGTCGTGCGATCGCAGCGCGTGTGCCGTCGGGACCCACGATGGGTGGCCGCGGATGTCGAGCGGCAGGCTCGCCCGGCTGGAGCTCGTCGCGTAGAGCGTGCCGCGCTCGTCGAGATCGATGGCAATCGGGTCGGCGATGAGGCCGTCGGGGGCGAAGAGGCTGATGTCCACGCCGGCCGCCATCTCGACCTTCACCTGACGCCGGGCCTCGGCCGCGAGGCGCGCGGCCTCCGCCGGATCGAGCCGGACGATGCGTGGGGGATTCGGCGCGGTGGCCGGGGGCGACTGACGCCCCGCGAGGACGGCCCAGGGGGCGGCCAGGAGCGCGACGAAGAGACCCGCGTGCCGGAGCGGAAGGAGATTGAGAAGGCGCATGGGCGGATGGTAGCAGAGACACCGGGTTCCGGGTGGCGGGTTTGGGTTCAGGATGGCTGGCTGGCGTGCGGGCGGGATTTTGATGGCCGACCCTACCGGCCGCCGACTCGGAGCTTGGGCGCCCCTGCGCACGCCCCCATGCCCGTGGGGCGTACGCTTTGCGGCGAGGTCGGTCGACGCCGCCGTTCGCGAGCGGCGACGAGGACCGAATGGGCACTCCCCGCCGAGGATGACCAACCCGCCCTCCTCCTACCGTGAGATCACGGCCGAGGTGCTACCATCCTTGCCTCACGTCACCCACTGTATTCGGAGCATCGCTGCCATGTGCACACGCGACTTCGATAATCCGCTCCTGTCCAGATTTCTCAAACGCATCGCGGAGGGGGCGGCGGTGACCGTGTGCCTTCTGGCGATGAATCTGCCACTGGCGGCTCAGAGCGCGTTCGAGAGAGTGTCCTCAGGATCCGGACCCGATTTCTACATTTTTACCGGTCCGCTAATCAGCGATTCGGGACGGTTCGTCGCCTTCGATGCTGTTCCGTTCGACGCCAGCGGGCAATTGGTCCCTGGGCCGAATCTCTGGTTGAAAGACCGCACGACGTCAGCGGTTCACCCGGTGGGGACTGGCAGCCTTGGCGGGCTGAGCGCCGACGGTCAGTTCGTGGCGTTCACCGATCCTGCGCACTCGCGAGTGTTCGTCTACCAGCGCACCAATCAGTCCACCTCTGAGATTCAGGTGCCGGCACCAGGACAGGGGGCCTTCGTGCCGGGCGTCGTAATCAGCGGCGATGCGCGGTATGTGGCCTTCTCAGCCACCGGCTCGGGCGAGGGTGCGCGTGACCATGGTGTCTTCCTGCACGACCGCGTTCTGAACAGCACCGAAGTCCTCTTGGATGCCGCACCGGTTCCGGCCGGCGCTCGGGGTCTGGGCTTCGTTTCCGACATCAGCCACGATGGGCGCTTGATCGTGTTCACCTCACACCGCGACCTGGTGACGCCGGATGCCGCCGAGGACTC
>JANPJN010000114.1:0-12507 GCA_031425515.1 Acidobacteriota bacterium
GTTGCTGCGCCGCACGGTCACGACCACCGGCGTGCGCATCCTGGCGCTGCCCGAGCAGATCGACTACAGCGACTACCGCGACGTCAGCGGCGTGAAAGTGCCGTTCACCGTCCGCCACGCCACGTGGAACGCCGTGACGACAGTGAAGCTCACCGACGTCAAGGTCAACGCGCCCGTGGACGATGGCGTGTTCGCGAAGCCGGCGCCAAAGTCGTAACACCGGCGCCAACTCTACCGTCCGATCTCCGCTGACTGCCGCGGCCGCGGCAGTCAGCCCTCATATTTCCCGCCCAGTTTCTCCCCCCGCGGTCTGCATCCACCCCCGCCGCCTGTGCGCGCTCCGCTATACTCCTTATCCAGGGTACTGGAACAGGGAGGCTCTTCGTGGCAGTCAGGCGCGGCGTCGGGATCGTTCTCATCCTCATCGTCGCGGCCATCGTGGTGTCGGCGGCCGGCCTCCTCATGATGGCCGTGTTCGTCGGCCGCGAGCCGCAGGTGGCCGGCAACTCCACGCTGGTGCTGCGGGTGGGCGGCGATCTGCAGGAGATGGAACCTGGCGGCGTCATCGGCCAGATCTTCGAGGCGCCGCCGACCGTGCGATCCCTGGTCGATGCGCTGCGCAAGGCGAAAGTCGATCGCCGGATCTCCAGCGTGGTCATCCGCCCGGCAGGCGCGGCCGCCCTCTGGGGGAAGGTCCAGGAAGTGCGCGACGCGATCACCGACTTCCGGACATCGGGGAAGCCGATCGTCGCGTATCTCGAGTTCGGCGGCGAGCAGGAGTTCTACCTGGCGACGGCGTGCGAGAAGGTGTTCCTCATGCCGTCAGCGTCGCTCGACCTCACGGGCGTCGCGAGCTACGAGTTGTTCCTGCGCGGGACGCTCGACAAGATCGGCGCGTATCCCGACACGCTCCACATCGGCCAGTACAAGACCGCGTCGAACACCTTCACCGAGAAGACGTACACCGCGGCGCACCTCGAGATGGCGCAGTCGCTCAACGCCGACATGTACGAGCAGCTCGTGCGCGGCCTGGCCGACGGCCGTCACAAGACGGAGGAGGAGATCCGGGCCCTCATCGATCACGGGCCGTTCCTGCCCGAGGACGCCGTGCGTGCGGGGCTCGTGGACGATCTGGCGTACGAAGACGAGCTCGACGACAAGGTGCAGCTCGCCAGCGGCGCGGTGCGCTTCCTGACCGAAGCGGACTATCGCCGCGTCTCGCCGATGTCTCTGGGGCTCAACCGCGGGCCGCGCATCGCGCTCATCTACGCGACCGGGATGATCGCGTCAGGGGCAAGCAGCTACGACTCCCCCTCGGGCCAGGTCGTCGGGTCGGACACCCTTGTCGACTACTTCCGCAAGGCGCGCGCCGACGACTCGATCAAGGCGATCGTCCTGCGAGTGGACAGCCCCGGCGGATCGGCCATCGCGTCGGACGTCATCTGGCGCGAGGTGATGCTGACGCGCGCGGTGAAGCCGGTCATTGCCTCGATGTCGGATGTCGCGGCCTCCGGCGGCTACTACATCGCCATGCCGGCCCACGCCATCGTCGCCGAGCCGGCCACGCTCACGGGATCCATCGGCGTCGTGATGCTGAAGTTCGTGATCGACGGCACGCTCAAGAAGCTCGGCGTGAATCTCGAGCGCGTGACGAGCGGGAAGTACGCGGACCTGTACTCACCCGTGCGGGCGTTCACGCCGGACGAGCGTGCCCGGGTGCAGGAGCAGATGCAGGCGACCTACGACACGTTCGTCGAGAAGGCGGCCGACGGACGGCACACGACGCCCGAGCGGATCGATGCGGTCGGGCAGGGGCGGGTCTGGACCGGACGGCAGGCGAAGGAGATTGGCCTGGTGGACGAGCTCGGCGGCCTCGACCGCGCCATTGCGCTGGCCAGGCAGCGGGCGAAACTGCCGGAGGGTGGCGACGTCGAGCTGATCGTGTTCCCGGGCCGGAAGTCGATCTACGAGCTCGTGAGGAACCCGTTCGGGGCGGACCGGACCTCGGAGGCCATCGGCGCGCTGCTCGGGTTCCGTGACGCGCGCGGCCTGCAGACGATCACGGCCCCCCTCCGCGTGTTCAGGCGGGGGGAGCCGCTCGCGATCATGCCGAACGTCTTCGTTCGGTAGCGGGTTGCGCGGTCAGATGGTGAGCTGGGCGATCACGTCCCGGTTGATGTTGACCTTCATCCGCTCGCGCGCCTTGGTCATGTACGACGCATAGAAGCGGTTGCGCCGTTCGTTGAGCAACTCGGTCCGGAGCCCGTCTTTCGACGGGGCCGGCTGGCCGGTTGCCGCCGCAGACGCCCCGGCCTCTGCGCTCTGCTTCTCGAGCACCTTGACGATGGCCGCGCCCGTGTCGGTCACGACCGGCTCGCTCACCCCGCCCACCGGCAGCGCAAAGGCGGCGGCGTCGATGGCCGGGCTCACGCCGACGTCGGAAACTGGCGCGCCCCGGGCGATGAGCTCCGTGGTCTTCACGTCGAGGCCCGCGGCCTTCGCGGCCGCGTTGAAGTCTCCCGACTTCATCTGCGCCGCCACGGCGGCGGCGCTGCCGCGCGCCGCGTCGATCGCCTTCGTCTTGAGGACCTCGTCGCGGACCTTCGCCTTCACCTCGTCGAGCTTCGGCACGTAGGCGTCCTGACGTCCCGTCAGCGTCACGAACGCGAAGCCCTGGGGCGTCCTGATCGCTTCGCTGACTTCGCCGTCCTTCAGCTCGAATGCGCGCTGCGCGGCGGCGGGAGCCATCCCGAGGCCCGAGATCGGCTCTTCCTTGCTGAACAGCCCCGACTCACCCACGGTCAGGCCGCGGCCCTTCGCGACCGTGTCGAAGTCCGCCGTCGTCTTGAGCAGCGGCGCCACGGCGTCCGATGACCGCTGCGCTTCGGTCTGCGCGCGGTCCCACTTCACCTGATCTTCGATCTGGGCGCGTACTTCGGCCAGCGGCTTCGTGACGGCGGCCTTCTTGTCGACCGCCTTGATGATGTGGAAGCCGTACTGCGTCTTGACGAGATCGCTGATCTGGCCGGGCGCGAGCGCGAAGGCGGCCGTGTCGAACTCGGGGACCATCTGGCCCTTGCCGAAGTAATCGAGGTCGCCCCCTTTGGCCTTGCTCACATCGTCTTCCGAGTATTGCGTCGCGAGCTTTTCGAAGTCGGCGCCGCCGCGCGCCTTTGCGAGAAGCTCCTCGGCCTGCTTCCTCACCGTCGCTTCGTCCTTGCCCTCGGTCTTGAGGAGGATGTGCCGCGCGCGCACCTGCTCCGGGGTCGCATACTGCGCCTGGTTGTCGTCGTAGGAGCGCTGGATGTCCTCGGGTGAAATCACCGTGCGCTCGCGCATGGCCTGCATGTCCACGAGGGCGTACTTGACCTTCCGCTTCTCGGGGATCTTCAGCTCGTTCTTGTGTGCCTCGAAGTACGTGGTGAGCTCGGCGTCCGAGGCCTCGAGGCCCTGGCGGAACTTGTCGGCGGGGAACGAGACGACGGCCAGCTTGACCTTTTCGTTGCGGCGCCGGAACTCGGCGTCCACTTCGGTGTCGGTGAGGGCGATCCAGCTCGTCAACGCGGCTTGCAGTTTCTCGACCGTGATGCCCCGGCGGACCTGCTCTTCGAACTCGTCGGGGCGGACGGGGGGATTCTGCATCGACAGCAACTGCCGGTAGCGCTCCTCGCCGATGAAGGTGCCGTTCTCCTGCAATGCCGGCAGGACCGCGATGCGCTCCCGCACCTCTTCGTCGGTGGCGGTGATGCCGAGCCGCGACGCTTCGGCGAGCGCGGTCTCTTCCTCGAGCATCTGCTGGATGATGCGCTGGTCGATGCCGAGCTGCTTCAGCATCCGTTCGTCCACGTTGGCGCCATACGAGGAGCGGTAGGCCTGCATCTGCTGCTGGTAGACGCGGCGGAACCGTCCGGCGGTGATGGTGCGGCCGTCGACCGACGCCACGACCTGGTTGTTTCCGGCCCCGGCGGCCGTGTCGTCCTGCAGGAAACTGGGAATGTACAGAAAGATGAACGCCAGCACGACAATGGCCAGGCTCCACTTGAGCCAGCCTTTGTGCCGCCGCATCCGGTCGAGCATCGTCATATCTCTCGGGCCTCTTTTTTGCGGAACGGAAACGCTGATTATGCCATACGCGCGGCCCCCCGGCGGCGCCTACCGTTCGCAGGCGAACCGGGCACCGGAAATGGCCTCACTGTGGTATATTTTCGTTGGATAGAAGGACTTAGAGGGCCCCGCCATTTTTACAGGACGCAGAGCCGATTGACCGCCACAGGTCGGCAGACTCGCGCCCGTCGCCCCTCGAGCAGAGCCGTGCCGGCTCTGCGTCGGGATCTCGCCGGCCGACTGATCCCGCTGCAGGTACCTCTCAAGCGTCGTCTGGCTCGAGCCGATGTACTGGCCGACATGATTCGGGCGGTCAACGCGAGTCTCGAGCCCGAGCGGGTGGCGGAGGCGCTCGTCACGCAGGCGGCCGCGCTGATTCCCGCGCCGGGCTGGCTCGTGCTCGTCGAGGACGGCGCGGGACGCGCGAAGGCCATGGCGGCCAGCGGACTGTCCGAGACGCTCGACGCCTGCGGACAGGCCGTCGGCAACTGGGTCATGCGGACGGGGGATGTCTATGCATCCGCGAACGTGAGCGAGGATCTCCGCGTGCTGGGCAGGGCGGCGGTCGCGGCGGTGGGGTTCCCTCTGGAGTGCCGGGGCCGGACCATCGGGGCGCTGGTGGGCCTCGATCGCGAGCCGGCGCGGTCCGTGCCGCGGTTCGCCGCCGGCACGCTCACGGCGCTGCTCGCCGGCATCGAGCCTGGCGCGATTGCCCTCGAGAATGCCCTCCGTGTGCAGCGCGCCGAGGCGCTCTCCGTCACCGACGACCTGACGCAGCTGTACAACTCGCGGTTCCTGACGCAGGTCCTGCGCCGCGAGACCAAGCGGGCCTCCCGCAGCGGGCGCCCGCTGTCGCTGCTCTTCGTCGATCTCGACGGGTTCAAGTCGGTCAACGATACGCACGGGCATCTCTGCGGCAGCCGGGCGCTGGTCGAGGCGGGCGCGGTCATCCGCGCCAGTGCCCGCGAGACCGACATGGTCGCCCGATTCGGCGGTGACGAGTTCGCCCTCGTCCTCCCCGACACAGGGCCGGAGGGCGCCGAGGCCGTCGGCGAGCGCGTGCGTGAGCGAGTCGCGGCGTTCCGCTTCCTCGCCGCGGATGGCCTGGCCATCGCGCTCACGGTGTCGGTGGGCGTCGCGACGATGCCCGACGCGGCCTCGTCTGCCGAAGGGCTGATCGAAGCGGCCGACCGCGCGATGTACTGGGTCAAGGATCATGGCAAGAACGGGCTTCATGTCGCCGGAGCCCGCCCTGCTGCAAGCTGATCGCGGAAGGCCGACGGCCGGTGGCTGGCTCGACATCACGAGCCGCCGCCGCTTGGCGTTCCACGACTGAAGGAGTTTCCGGTGAGTCTCCGTTCCCTCTTCTCCCTCTTCTCGAGCGATCTCGCGATCGACCTCGGCACGGCCAACACCTGCGTGTACGCGCGCGGAAAAGGCATTGTCGTCAACGAGCCCTCCATTGTCGCCATCAACAAGGTGAACGGCCGCATCGAGGCGGTCGGCAAGGAGGCGAAGGACATGCTCGGGCGCACGCCCGGCAACATCGTCGCGATCAAGCCGATGAAGGACGGCGTCATTGCCGACTTCGAAGTCACCGAGAAGATGCTCACGTACTTCATCAAGAAGGCGCACAACCGCAACGTCTGGGTCCGCCCGCGCATCGTCATCGGCGTCCCGTCGGAGATCACGCAGGTCGAGAAGCGCGCCGTCAAGGACAGCGCCTACCGCGCCAAGGCCAGCGAGGTCCACCTGGTGGAAGAAGCGATGGCGGCGGCCATCGGAGCCGGCATGCCCATCACGGAGCCCTCCGGCAACATGATTGTGGACATCGGGGGGGGCACGACCGACATCGCCGTCATCTCGCTCGCCGGCATCGTCTACAGCAAGGCGGTCCGCATCGCCGGCAACGAGATGGACGAGGCGATCATCCAGTACATCAAGAAGACGTACAACCTCCTCATCGGCGAGCGCACGGCCGAGGCCATCAAGATGGAGATCGGATCGGCCTACCCGCTCGACGAGCGGATGACGATGGAGATCAAGGGGCGGCATCTGATCGAAGGCGTGCCCAAGACCATCACCATCACGGACGAGGAGATTCGCGAGGCGCTTGCCGAAACCGTCAACGTGATCGTGGACGCCGTGCGCGTGGCGCTCGAGCGCACGCCGCCGGAGCTCTCCGCCGACATTGTCGATCGCGGCATCGTGCTGACCGGCGGCGGATCGATGCTCAAGAACCTCGACAAGCGGCTGCGTGAAGAGACCGGCCTGCCGCTGGCGATGGCCGAAGACCCGCTGTCGTCCGTTGTGCTGGGCGCCGGCAAGATGCTGTCGGACTTCAATCTGTTGAGGAAGATATCCATTGACTAGCTTCCAGTCTCCAGCTTCCAGCTTCCAGCTCGCGGATTTCGCCGAGAGTGAAGCGGAGCATGCTGTGGCTGGGAGCTGGTAGCTGGGAGCTGGAAGCTTCACCCGTGCTTGATATCCGCCGGCGGACCGGCGTTCTGCTGCTCGTCGTCACGCTCGGACACATCTTCCTGATCTCGGTGCAGGTGCAGTCGAAGGCCGGGGTCCCGCTCGTGCAGGCGGCGACCTTCGGGGTCTTTGCCCGGGTGCAGGGGGGCACCTCGAGCGCGCTGCACGGCGGGCGGACGTTCTGGGAGCGCTACATCGCGCTGCGCGGCGCGCGCATCGAGAACGAGAGCCTCCGCAGCCAGGTGGCGGACCTCGAGGTGCGGCTGCAAGAGCAGCGGACGCAGGCGCTGCGCACCGAGCGGCTGCAGCAGCTCCTGGAACTCAAGGCGGCCACGCCGCTGCCGACGATCGCGGCCGACGTCATCGCGGGCAACCCCAATCCCGGCATGCGGACCGTGACGATCGGACGGGGGAGCGCGGACGGCGTCGAGGCGGACATGGCCGTGATCGCGCCGGCCGGGATCGTGGGGCGGGTCGTCGGACGGCCGGCCGCGCACGCGGCGCGCGTGCAGCTCCTCATCGATCGCTATGCCGCCGCCGGAGCCGTTACGGAACGCACGCGCGCGGGCGGCATGGTGGCCGGGGTGGACAAGGATCCGCCCCTGACGATGGAGCTGGTGTCGAACCTCGCGGACGTCAAGGCCGGCGACGCGGTCGTGGCGTCCGGCGTGGACGGCATCTATCCCAGGGGCTTCAGGATCGGGTATGTGGAAACGTCCGAGCGCGGCGCCCAGCTGTATCGCACCATCACGGTGCGCCCGGCCGTGAATTTCTCGAGCATCGAGGAGGTGCTCGTCGTGCTCGTCCCCTCGCGTCCGGCGATTGCCGAGGCCGAGGCCGCGCCAGGCGAGACCGTCCGGTGAGGACCATCGGCGTGCTGGCGGCACTGGCCGTCGCGATCGTCCTGCAGGCGACCCTCTCCGGCATGTGGATGTCGGCCGGGACGCGCGTCAACCTCGTGCTGGTGGCGATCGTGTACGTGGCGCTGGCGTTCGGCGCGGTCACCGGGCTCCTCGCCGGTACGGCCGGCGGGCTGGCCCAGGACGCTCTGGCCGGAGGCATTGTCGGCATCGGCGGGCTGTCGAAGACCATCGTGGGGTTTTTCGTCGGCGTCCTGGGTGCGCAGTTCATCGTGTCGCAGCCGGTGCCGCGCTTCGTGATGTTCGTCGGGGCCACCTTCGTGCACGAGTTGTGCTTCCAGGCCGTGTATGCGCTGGTCGAGTCGCGGTCCTTCTCGATGCAGTATTCGGCCGTGCTGCTCCAGGCCGTGGTGAACGCGGTGATTGGCGTGCTGGCGTTTCAGCTCGTGGAAGGTGCGCCGGGGCTCTTCCAGCGGCGGCACTCCGGCGGCGGGTTCTTCGGGCGCCGGCGGTATTGAGCCCGGCGGCATTAATATTAGAGCGAACGCATGTCCAGCCCGACCCTCATGCCGGACGATCGCCGGGGCCTCAGCCAGAGGCTCAGCGTCATCCAGTACGTCGTCGCGGGGCTGTTCGCGGCGCTCGCGGTCAGCTTCTGGATTTTCCAGATCGCCAAGCACGACAAGTTCGCGGAGATGGCGGCCGAGAACCATCTGCGCCGGCTCCCGCTGCCGGCGCCGCGCGGCGTGCTCTTCGACCGCAACGGCAAGGTGCTGGTCGAGAACCAGAACATCTTCAACATCGCGCTGCTCCGGGAGCAGACGCGCAACCTCGATCAGACGCTGCACCTGCTCGCCGTCGCGACCAGCACCGACGAGGCGCAGCTTCGGGAGACGGTCAATCGGCGGCGTCTGGAGCCGAGCTACCGTCCCATCGTGCTCATCGAGAACGCGTCGCGGGAACAGGTGATCGCCGTCCGCGCCCGGCGGTGGGAGCTTCCCGGAATCGAGCCGCGCGAGGTGCCGTCCCGCCATTACCCGTCGAGCGACATGGCGGCACACCTGTTCGGGTACGTGAGCGAGGTCACCGAATCGCAGCTCCGGCGTCCTGAGTATGCAGGCGCCGAGTCGGGCGATCTGGTCGGCCAGGCCGGCGTCGAGCTGGCCTACAACCGGCTCCTGACCGGCGCCGAAGGCAACCGGGCGGTCGTCGTGAACAGCCTCGGGCGGGAGATCGAGGAGCTCGACAAGAAGGATCCGGTCGAAGGCCGTCGGCTGCAGCTCACAATCGACGCCGACCTGCAGAAGGCGACCGAAGACGGCTTCACGGCGTCGGGATTCAATGGGGCCGCGGTGGTCCTCGATCCGCGCAATGGCGAGGTGCTCGCCTTCACGAGCCGTCCCGCCTACGACCCCAACACGTTCGCCGCGGGCATCGGCCGCAAGGAGTGGAACGCGCTCAACACCGACGAGCTCAAACCGCTGCAGAATCGCGCGCTGCAGGGCCGGTACTCCCCGGGCTCGATCTTCAAGATGGCCGTGGGTCTCGCCGGGCTCGAGGAGGGGATCATCACCCCGCAGTTCACGACGCACTGTTCCGGCGGCGCGAACTTCTACGGCCGGTATTTCAACTGCTGGAAGAAGGGCGGGCACGGGACGATGGACCTGCGCCATGCGATTGAGCAGTCGTGCGACGTGTATTTCTACACCGTCGGCAACATGCTCGGCGTCGATCGCATCAACAAATGGGCCACGTTGTTCGGGTTGGGCGTGAAGTCGGGCATCGATCTGCCCAACGAAGTGCAGGGGCTCGTGCCGTCCACGCAATGGAAGGCCCAGCACACCCGGGAGAAGAAGTGGTACGCCGGCGAGACGATTTCCGTCTCGATCGGGCAGGGACAGGTGTCGGTCACCCCGATTTCGCTGGCCGTCTACACCGCGACGCTGGCCAACGGCGGCACGCGGGTCACCCCGCACCTGGTCAAGGCCGTGGACGACGGCCATGGCTTCAAGGCGGTGCCGACCCCGCCGCCCCAGTCGCGGGTGGAAGTGACCGACGAGAAGCTCCACGCGATTCGCGATGGCATGTGGCTGGTCGTGAACGGCGGCAGCGGCACGGCCGCCCGGACGCGCATTCCGGGCCGGGACGTGTGCGGCAAGACCGGCACCGCGCAGGTGATCTCGCTCCAGGGGCGCCGCGCCGCGAAGGGCAATCGAAACCTGCGCGACCATGGCTGGTTCACCTTCTTCGCGCCGCGGGACAACCCTGAAATCGCAGGTGTCGTGTTTCTCGAGCACGGGATCCACAGCGCCAACGCGGCCTCGGTCACGAAGCACATCCTCACCACCTACTTCGCGGCCAAGGAAGGTAAACCGTTGCCTCCGCCGCCGACGCGCGAAGAGATGCGTCTCGACCTGAGCGACTCATTCGCACGGGCCAGCGACCCCGCCTTGCTGCCCCCCGACTAGCCATGTTCGAACGCCGCCTGTATTTCCACATCGACTGGCTCCTCGTGGGCGCCGTGCTGCTGCTGACGGCTGTGGGGCTGTCGGTCATCTACAGCACCACGTACGTGCACCTGCCGGGCGGCGGCGGCCACGCAGGCGGGCGCTTCTGGGTCCAGCTCTACGCCATCGGCCTGGGGATGCTCGCGCTCGGCGTGTTCCTGGCGATCGACTACCGGTTTCTCGCCGAGCACTCGCTGTTCCTCTACGCGGCGCTCCTCGGGCTGCTGCTCTACGTCCTGCTCGGCGGGGTCCGTGCCGGCGGTTCCACCCGCTGGATCTCTCTCGGCGTCTTCAACCTGCAGCCGTCAGAGTTCGCCCGGATGGTGCTCGCACTGATCCTCGCCATGTACTTCGGAGAGAACCGCCGCGGGGCCCGCAACATCGGGGACCTCGTCATCGGCGGTCTGTTCTTCGCGGTGCCGTTCGTGCTCATCGCCAAACAGCCGGACCTCGGGACCGCGGTCACCCTCGTGCCGGTCTGCTTCGGCATCGCGTTCCTCGCGGGCCTGCGCGTCCGCCTCATCGCCATCGTCGCACTCGCCGCCATCCTCCTTGCGCCCATTGCCTGGAAAGTGGCACTCAAGGATTATCAGAAAGAGCGGATCACCACATTCCTCAACCCCGAACAGGATCCGCGCGGTAGCGGCTACCAGCAGATCCAGGCGCGGATTACCGTGGGGTCGGGCGGCCTCACGGGCAAGGGCTTCATGAACGGCACGCAGGGCACCTACAAGTTCCTGCCGGTCGCCGATAACGATTTCATCTTCTCGGTCCTGGCCGAGGAGCGCGGTTTCATCGGCGTGATGCTCACGCTGGGGCTGTATTTCTTCGTCATCGTCAGATCGCTCGAGGCGGCCCGCCTGTCGAAGGACCGGCTCGGCGCGTATCTGGTGGGAGGCATCATTTCCGGGTTCTCGTTCCAGGTCATCTACAACATCACGATGTCGGCCGGCCTGGCGCCCGTCAAGGGGCTCACGCTGCCTCTGATGAGCTACGGCGGATCCTCGATGATCGCGTCGCTGGCCGCATTCGGTCTCGTCCTCAACGTGAGGATGCGCAGGTTTACCAACTAGGAATGACGACGATCCTCGCGCTCGTGCTGATGGCGTGCTGGCGGGCCGGGCGGGGGCCCGGTCTGGCGGCGGCGCACGCGTGCGCGGGACCCGCGTCGCCCTTCCGGGCTTTCTGGAGTTCCAGTCATGAACAAGGAGATGATCATCTCCTCGGGGGATCACGACACGCGCGTCGCGATCCTCGAGGAGGATCAGGTCGTCGAGATCTTCATCGAGCGCGAGCGTCAGCGCGGCGTGGTGGGCAACATCTACAAGGGCCGGGTCTCGAAGGTGCTCCCCGGCATGCAATCCTCGTTCGTTGATATCGGGCTCGAGCGCGACGCGTTCCTCTACGTCACCGAAGTCGTCAACACCGTCGAGGAATTCGACCGCCTCGAGTCGGGCGACGACGAAGAAGCCCCCGCGCCAGTCGCGGTTCCCGTCGCCGAGCCGGCACTCGTCGCCGACGACGGAGCCGAGGCACCCGCCGACGGGGCCGTCAGCACGGGCCCCACCTCAGAGCCCGCGCCCTCCGAGTCCGCGCCCTCCGGGCGCACGGGCGGCCGGGGCGACCGCGAGCGGGAGCCGCAGGCCAAGATCGAAGACCTCCTCAAGGAAGGGCAGGAGGTGCTCGTCCAGGTCGTCAAGGAACCGCTCGGCACCAAGGGCGCCCGCCTCACCTCGCACGTCACGATGCCCGGACGCTTCCTGGTCTTCATGCCGACAGTGGATCACGTCGGCGTGTCGCGGAAGATCGAGTCGCGGGACGAGCGCGCGCGCCTGCGCGGGATCGTCCGCGAGTTCCGCGAGGAGCACGGCTTCACGGGCGGCGTCATCATCCGGACGGCCGCCGGCGGACGGACGAAGGAAGACATCGTCAGCGACCTGGCCTACTTCCATCAGGTGTGGACCGAGATCCGCCAGCGCATGGAATCGAAGCGGCCGCCTGCCGTGCTCTTCCAGGAACAGAGCCTCGTCACCAAGCTGCTGCGCGATCTCCTGACCGAGGATTTCTCCGCCATCCGCATCGACAACGAGCAGGAGCACCGGCGCGTGGTGGCGCTCGTCGAGCGCATCATGCCGACGCTGCTGCCCAGGGTGAAGCTGTACACGAAGGAGTTCCCGATCTTCGAGGAGTACGGCGTCCAGGCGGAGATCGACAAGGCGCTGCGCAGCAAGGTGTGGTTGAAGTCCGGCGGCTATCTGGTGATCAACCAGACCGAGGCGCTCGTCGCGATCGACGTCAATACGGGGCGCTATGTCGGCAAGCGCACCGGCCGGCTGGAAGACACGATCGTCAAGACGAACCTCGAGGCGGTCAAGGAGATCGTGCGCCAGTTGCGCCTGCGGGACCTCGGCGGGATTATCGTGCTCGACCTCATCGACATGGAAGAGAAGAAGAACCGCCAGAAGGTCTTCCAGGAGGTCGAGAAGGAGCTGCGGCGAGACCGCTCGCCGTCCAAGGCGCTCCAGGTGTCGGATTTCGGCCTCGTGATCGTCACGCGC
>JANPJN010000115.1:0-8463 GCA_031425515.1 Acidobacteriota bacterium
GTTCGAGGTCGGGATGTCGACCAGCTTCCTCGTGATTCAGGCGCAGCGCGACCTCGCCGTGGCGCGCAACAACGAGCTGCAGGCGAGCCTCGCGTATCAACTGGCGCTCGTCGCGTTCCAGACGGCCCAGGTCGCGCCGACGCGCTGACGGTCAGCGGTCCGGCGACGCCGCCGCCAGGATCGGATCGCTGCGGTCCTCGAGTACGAGGTCGGCGACGAGCTGCGCGGTCAGCGGCGCGAGCAGCACGCCGTTGCGGTAGTGCCCGGTCGCATAGAAGAGGGCCGGGTGCGCAGACGACCTGCCGATAAATGGAAGGCCGTCCGCCGTCCCCGGCCGAAGGCCCGCACGCGCCCCTTCGAGCGTGGCCTCGCCGGCCGACGGCAGGAGCCGGCAGGCGGCCTCCATCAGCGAGCGGATGCCGGCCACGGTCGTCCGCTGATCGAAGCCCGCATCCTCGACAGTCGCCCCCACCAGCACGGACCCGTCGGCCCAGGGCACGACGTAGCAGAGGTCGCTCCACAGGACGCGGCTGATCGCCGGTCCGCGCCATTGCAACTGGAGCAGCTGGCCTCGCACCGGTGTGATGGACGGGCCGTCCGGCATCACCTGCCCTGACCAGCTGCCCGCCGCAATCACCACGGCGGCCGCGCGGTGGGCTTCCCCGCCGATGGTCAAACCGATTGGTTCCGCGGATTGCAGCGATACGTGCTCGACCTTGCGATGCTCGAGCAGCGCCCCGCCCTGCGCGTGAAGCGCGGCGCCGAGGGCCTCGCTCAACTGCGCCACGCGCACGTACCCGTGGGTCCCGATGAACAGCCCTCCGAGCGGCTCGACGATCGCCGGCTCGAGCCTCGAGGCCTCTGCTCCGTCCACCCATTGCGCCGAGACGCCCGCACCCGCGAGCAACCCGGCCACGGTCTGCAGGCGTGTGACCTCCGCGGGAGTGAGCGCCACCTCGAGTGTTCCGCGGCGCGCATACTCGATGGTGGCCCCAGTTTCCTCTTCGAGGTCCCCGACGAAACGGCTGTAGAGATGAAGGCTCCGCACGGTCATCTCGAGGAGAGCCGTATGACCCGCGGCCTCGATGTATGGCGCGAGGACGCCCGCAGAGGCCTGCGTGGCGCCGGAGTTCGCCGTGCGCTTCTCGACGACGGCGACCCTGGCGCCGCGCCGGCTCAGTTCCCTGCCAATCGCCAATCCGATGATGCCGGCTCCGACGACGATCGCGTCCCATTCCTGGCGCACGCCTGATCATAGCCGCAGCCCGTCATCGTTCGCCCGCCGTGAGCCAGAAGTTTGCATAGGCTCCGGCATGAGCTCTACGCCGGCGGACGCCGTTCCAGATAATCCCGCTGACGCCAGGTCTGGCAGTTGGCTTGCTTTTCGCTCGGGTGTGCAGGCAATCCGCAATCTGCCGCTCAGTTGGAAAGAGCTGGGCAGGCGTACCTTCAAGAGCATCCTGATCGACAACCTGTTCGATCTGGCCGCCCAGCAGGCCTACTACTTCTTCTTCGCCCTCTTCCCGGCGATTCTCACCATCATCTCGATTGCGAGCTTCTTTCCGATCGCCAACCTGGTGGACGACAGCATCGCCATGCTCGGGCGCATCGCGCCGGGAGACGTGCTCCAGATCATCACGGAGCAGATGCAGAAGATCTCGAGCAGCAACAAGGGCGGAGTACTGACCTTCGCCTTCGTCCTGACGCTCTGGAGCACGTCGGGCGCCATGGTGTCGATCATCACGACGCTGAATGCGGCTTACGGCATCACCGAAGGACGTCCGTTCTGGAAGGTACGACTGACGGCGCTTGCGCTGACGATCGGGATGGCGCTCTTCATCGTGGTCTCGATGGCGCTCGTGCTGGTGGGGCCGACGTTGGCCGAGCACCTCGCCGTGTCGATGCACCTGGGCCCCGCGTTCAAGTGGGCGTGGTGGATTCTCCAGTGGCCCGTCGTCTTCGTCGTGGTGGCCTCGGGAATCGGGCTGGTCTACTACTTCGCCCCGGACGCCGAGCAGGACTGGGCGTGGGTCACGCCGGGATCGATCGTCGCGACGCTGCTGTGGGTGATCGTGTCGCTCGCCTTCAAGCTGTACATCACGTACTTCGGCAGTTACAACGAGACGTACGGAACGCTCGGGGCTTTTATCGTGCTCCTCACGTGGTTCTACCTGTCCGGGCTGTCGATTCTCGTGGGGGCGGAAATGAACGCCGAGATCGAGCATGCCTCGCCGCACGGGAAGAATCCCGGAGAGAAGGTCGCGGGAGAGAAGAAGAAGATTGGACCCGCCGCGCTGCGGGCCTACCAGGAGCGGAAGGCGAAGGGAGAGCTCGACGTACCCCCGTTCGCCGACGGGGAGAACTGCGACCTCGATCGGCCCACTCCGAAGCCCCCCGCGCTGCGTCCGAGTGAACTGCTGATCGGGGCCGTGGCGTTGTTCCCTGTGGCGCTCAGGCTGCGGAAGAAGATCTCGGACGAGACCGACACCACGCCCGACGCGGCCTGACGCTCACTTCGGCTGCCACGCATCGGGCCGGAGCTTCCCTCCGAAGCCCCAGTAGACGGGCTCCGCCGCCTTTTCCTTCGGCCGCCGCGGATCGTCACGCTCCGATCCGCCGACGTGATCGTCGCGGTGGTGCCGGACGACGGGAATGTAGATTGGGACCGGCACCTGAACGTCGCGAACCTGAGGCGCAGGCGCGGGGTGGTCGATCTGGCGCTCGATCACGACCACGGTCGGCCCCGGCGCATTTGAGAGCTGGAAGTCGTCGGACGAGACCTGGGGCGCCGCCTGGTCGGACGCCGGAGCGCGTCCGCTCCGGATCATGGCAATGATGACCCGCTCGGCGACACCGGCGGCCTTGAGCGCCTTGAGGGACGCCGCGTCGATGGGGAACACCGACGGGTCCACCTCGATCAGCGCGAGCAGTGTTTCCTCGCCCAGGCCGGCGCGAGTCAGTTCCACGACGTCGCGGACGGTCAGAGCGCTGGCGGCGGCGGGCCAGCAGGTGGCGACCGCAGCGAGAATGACGATGCACGCGCGCATCCGGGCCTCCTTCTGATTTCTGCCATACGCTGCAATGCCAGTACCCGGGGGTTCCCGGGTAAAGCTCTGGCAAACCTGAGTTTCCGCCTGCCTGGTCCTTTTGTGAGGACAAGGACTGTCCCCCCAGGGTGCGTCGGTTGTCCCCATCGCCCAGCCAGGCGAGGGTATGGCCCATATTTACCTGTGCTTTCGACGCCGATACCGGGGTACGGCACTTGCTGACTCGTCCGGCTTCAGGAGTAGGTAAATGACTTCCAGGATTCTTGCGGCGGTAATCGCGGCCGGATGTGTGACGGCCGCGGCCGGCGGAGCCTATCTGGCGGTGCGCGCGAACGACACCGATCGCGCGGCTGTCGGTACCGCGGGCCCGGCCCCGCTGGCGGCCCCCGCGGCTGGCCCCGCGACGGCGTCTCCGGCCGTGGCGGAAACGGAGGCCGTCGTGGAGGCCCCGGTGCCTGAGCCAGGACCGGCTCCCGCCGCCGAGACCGTGGCCCCGCCCCTCCCGGTGCGCCGGACCGCGCCCGCGCCCGATGCGCGCCCCGCGAGGCAGCCACGGCCAGAGCCGACGAGAGCCGCGCGCGCGCCGCGCGAGTCGCCCGGCCCGGTTGTCGACGCACCAGTGCAGGCCCCCCGCATCCCCGTCACGCAGACGGCGGAGCGCACGCCCGAACCTGTCGCGGCGCCTCTGCCGATCGAACCGGAGCCCGTGCGCGCGCCGGATGCGCGCCCGCAGACGCGTGAGTCTCTGTACGAAGAGGTCGTGCTTCCCGCCACGTCCGTGCTCGGCCTTCGCGTCGATACCCCGCTGTCGTCGGAGCGTGCGCGGCTGGAGGATCGCGTCGAAGCGCGCGTGAGCCGCGACGTCACGGTGGACGGCCGAGTGGCGGTGCCATCGGGCTCGCGTGTGATTGGATCCGTCACGCTCGTCGAGCGCGGAGGCAAGATGAAGGAGCGCGCCCGCCTGGGCGTGCGCTTCCACACGCTGGTGCTCGCCGACGGCCGCGAAGTTCCGCTGCGCACGGAAGCGATCATGCGCGAGGGGGACTCGCCGTCCAACGAGAGCGCGCGCAAGATTGGCGGCGCCGCGATTGGCGGCGCGATCCTCGGCGCCATCATGGGCGGCGGCAAGGGCGCGATGATGGGCGGTGCCGTGGGCGCGGCCGGCGGCTCCGCGGCCGTGATGACGGGCGAACGCAACGCCGCGACGCTGCCGGCCGGAACGATTGTCAGCGTGCGCCTCTCCGGCCCCGCGGCAATCGAGGTGGAGCGCCCGCTCCAGTAGAGTCGGCTCGCAGGGTACGTCGCTTGCACTTCGTCTGAGTGGTGGCGGTTGTCCTACGGACGAGCCGCCTGTCACTCCGCGGGATTACCCGCCGTTACTAGACGAGGATGCACATGTTTCTGCGTAAATTCCTTCTTTCAGCGTCCCTGGTTACTCTCTCGGCCGTCGCCGCGCCGTCCCCGGCTGCAGCAGATTGGCTCTTCACTCCCTTCGTCGGCGCCACGTTCGGCGGTAACGCCGAGGTGGGTGGCAGCGGCGACAACTTCAGGAACGACTTCGAGCGGAAGATCAGCTACGGCGCCACGCTCGGATGGATGGGCGCTGGCATCATCGGCTTCGAAGCGGACTTCGGCTACTCCCCCAACTTCTTCCGCGCGGACGACAACAGCGACAACTTCAATCTCGTCGGGGACGGAAACGTCACCACGCTGATGGGCAATCTCGTCGTCGGCGCGCCGATGGGGCCGATTCGTCCCTATGCGTCGGGTGGCGTCGGCCTGCTCAAATCGAAAGTTGACAGTGCGGGACAGTTCTTCGATGCGAGCCGCAGCGACTTCGGGTACGACCTTGGCGCGGGCGTGATGGCGATGGGCGGCAACATCGGCATCCGCGGCGATGTCCGGTACTTCCGCTCGCTCCAGAGCAACGATTCCGACGGGATTGATTTCTCGCTTGGGAACTTCAAGTTCTGGCGCGGGACAGTCGGCGTCACGTTCAAGTTCTAACGTTCGCACTTCCTCCTTGCTCCGCGGGCGGCTGGTTCCGCCCGCGGGAGCAAGGATGCGTTCTTCACCCCTCGCCCATCAGACCGCGCGTGCGATCCACGCGCGCACGTCAGCCAGCGCCGCCGCCACCGCATCGGGGTGAGTGGACTGCGGCGTGCGCTTGCGCGCGACTGAGGCGGCCGGCGTAATCGCTTCGCGCACGTCTTCGTCGAAGAGCGACGAATGGGAGCGCCATTCCGCGATCGTGAGCGCGTCGAACGACCGGCGCTCATCGACCAGTCGGCGCACGAGCGCGCCGACGACCTCGTGGGCCTCCCGAAACGGCATCCCCTTCCCGACGAGATAGTCCGCCACGTCAGTGGCCAGCAGGAGCCCCGAGGCCGCAGCCTCCGAGGCGGCGGTGTTGATTCGCAGCCCACCGACCACCGACGCCGTCGCGTCGAGCGAGGCGCCGAGCGTATCTTCCGCCTCGAACAGCGCCTCCTTGTCCTCCTGCAGATCCTTGCTGTATCCGATCGGCAGCCCCTTCATGGTCGTCAGCCACCCGGTCGAGCGGCCGATCACGCGGCCGGCCTTTCCGCGCACGAGCTCCAGCGGGTCGGGATTCTTCTTCTGCGGCATCAGGCTGCTGCCGGTGGCGGCCGTGTCTGCCAGCTCGAAGTAGCCGAACTCCTCGGAGGTGAACAGGATGCCATCTTCCGCGAGGCGACTGAGGTGCACCATTCCAAGCGCCGCGGCATGCAGGAACGTCGCGACGAAGTCGCGGTCGCCGGTGGCGTCGATGCTGTTGGCGACGACGCGCGCGAAGCCGAGGCGGGAGGCCAGCGCCTGGACGTCCACGGGGTAGCTCGTGCCGGCGATGGCGCCCGACCCGAGCGGCAGTTCGTCCACGTCGGCCAGCACCCCGGCGAGCCGGCCATGATCGCGCCGGAACGCCGCGGCGTGCGCGAGGAAGAAGTGCGCGGCAAGCACCGGCTGCGCGCGCCGGAGGTGCGTGTAGGACGGCATCAGCGCCGCGCCGCAGGCTTGCGCCTGGTCGGCGAGGACCCCGACAAGCGCGACCAGCCGCTGCTGGAGCAGCGGGACCCGCCGCTTCAGATAGAGCCGCAGGTCGAGCGAAACCTGCTCGTTCCGCGAGCGGCCCGTGTGGAGGCGGCGGCCCGCGTCGCCCACGCGCGCCACGAGCTCGCGCTCGACGAAGGAGTGCACGTCTTCGTCTGAGGACGCGGCGGCGGAGGTGAAGAACGCGGGATCGGAACGGGCGGCTCCCAGGATCTCGTCGAGCGCGGCGCGGATGGCCGTCCCCTCGCCGGCCGACAGCACTCCCGCGCGCTCGAGCCCTTCGGACCATGCCACGCTGCCCATCACATCGTCTGCAAACAGGCGCCGATCGAAGCGGAAGGAGGCACCGAACTCGAACAACGCGGCATCGGGATCGCCGGCGAAGCGGCCGGACCAGAGGTGGGCCATCAGCGGCCCACCGCCGCGCGTCGCGCGGCCGATTTGCGTGCAGCGGTCTCGATGGGAAGCCCCCAGATCTTGATGAAGCCCTCGGCGGCGCTGTGGTCGTAGAGGTCGCCGGTGTCGTATGTGGCGAGACCGTGGTCGTAAAGCGCGAACGGAGATTTCCGTCCGACGACCCGGCACCCTCCCTTGAACAGCTTCAGCCGCACGGCGCCCGTGACCCGCGGCTGGATCGCGGCGACGAACGCGTCGATCGCCTCGCGGGTCTGCGAGTACCAGAGGCCGTTGTAGACCGTGTCGGCGTAGAGCCTGCCCATGTCGTGCTTGACGCGCTGCAGGTCTCTGGCCATGACCAGGTTCTCGAGCTCGTGATGTGCGGCGTGCAGCACGACGGCTGCGGGTGCCTCGTAGATTTCGCGCGACTTGATGCCCACGAGCCGGTTCTCGACCATGTCGATCCGCCCGACGCCGTGCGCGCCGGCAATCGTCTCGAGGCTCTCGAAGAGCTCGAGCAGCGGCATCTCGATGCCGTTGGTGCGCACCGGCACGCCGGCGTCGAACTCGATGTCGAGATAGGCGGGCTCGTCCGGGCAGTCGCGAGGCGCGCGGGTGAGGGTATAGATGTCGTCTGGCGGCTCCTGCCAGGGATCCTCCAGCACGCCGCACTCGATCGAGCGGCCCCACAGGTTCGAGTCCGTGCTGTACGGGCTCGCGAGCGTGACCGGCACCTGGATGTTGCGGGCGCGGGCATATTCGATCTCGTCTGTCCTCGTCATGCCCCACACACGGGCGGGGGCGATCACCTGGATGCCGGGCTCCAGCGCCCGGGCCGAGATGTCGAGCCCGACCTGGTCGTTGTCCTTCCCCGTGCAGCCGTGGGCGATCGCGTCGGCCCCTTCCATGCGCGCAATCTGCACGAGGTGACGGGCGATGAGCGGGCGCCCGAGCGCGGTCGCGAGCGGGTAGCAGTCCTCGTACACCGCCCCGGCCTGAAGCGCCGGCAGGATGTAATCCCTGGCGAACTCCTCGCGCGCGTCCACGACGTGGGCACGCAGCGCCCCGATCGCCAGCGCACGCTCGCGGACGCCGGACAACTCGTGCCCCTGCCCGAGGTCCACCGTGACCGCGATGATCTCGGCGCTGTATTTCTCGGCCAGCCACGGGATCGCCACCGATGTGTCGAGACCGCCGGAATATGCCAGGACTATGCGTCGCATCTGCTCCTCATCGAGTACCCGTCCCGAAGTCCACCGCGTATCTGCGATCCGTCAACCGGCCCGTCGCATCCAGTCCGTCAGCCGTCCCGACAGGGCCGCGGCATCCTCCGCGCTCCGGCAGATGACGAGGATCGTGTCGTCCCCCGCAATCGTGCCCACGATCTCTCGCACGCCGGCCCGGTCGATCGCCACGGCCAGCGGCTGGGCCTGCCCGGTGTCGGTGCGCAGGACGATGAGCTGCTGGACGACTTCGTGGCGCTTCAGGTAGTCGTCTACCGCGGTGCGCAGCCGGCTGTCGGGGCTCGAATCACCCGTGACGTCGGGATCCGGCGGCGTGCCGCGCCGGTACGCTCCGTCCTCCGGCCGTTTGATCAGCCGCAGGTCGTGCACGTCGCGGGAGAGTGTCGCCTGGGTCGCCTCGATGCCCCGCGTCCGGAGCCGGTCGCGCAGCTGCTCCTGGCTGGTGATCGCGTCCCGCTCGATGATCTCGAGAATTGCCGCCTGCCGGTGTGCCTTCATATTCCCCGGAGCTTTCATGCTGCTCAAGACGGGAGTAATTATACAGCATATGCACCGACGAACCGCATGGAGCGCTGAAAATTGCTTGATTTAGCCAACGAGATTCTGTATAAATAGAGGTTCTGATGAATAAGTATTCTCCGGTGCCGGTTGGCGTCGCGGGGGTCACAGGCTATGCCGGCCTGGAGCTCCTCCGTCGTCTCGCGCGC
>JANPJN010000116.1:0-2880 GCA_031425515.1 Acidobacteriota bacterium
ACGGTCGCCTGCTGCCCGAGCTTGAGGAGGACCTGCTCTTCCTGTTTGAAACCCTGGCCCGCGAAGCCGAGGAAGATCAGCACGATGCCGACATGGACGATATAGCCGCCGTACCGCCGGCGGGACCGGCTCACGAGCCCGATCATCGACGTGACCAGATCGGCGCCCGTCGTCTCGCGCCGCACCTGCGCGCCGCGGACGAACTCCTGCCCGATCGTCGTCGTCACGAACGCGCAGAGCGCGAAGCACACGCCCGAGCTCCACACTCGCACGCCGAGCGCATACAGCGCGCCGCCAGTCACAACTGCGGCCGTCGTCGGCCACAGGAACTGGTGGAACAGGTTCGACACCGTGGACTTGCGCCAGGCGAGCAGCGGCCCGATGCCGGTCAGCAGCAGCAGCGCGAGCCCGATCGGCAGCATCCACTTGTTGAAGAACGCCGGGCCGACGGTGAGCCGCTCGTTCATCACCGCTTCGCTCAGCGTCGGGAACATCGTCGCGAACAGCACGAAGAAAGCGGAGAACAGCAGAATCCAGTTGTTGGCGAGGAACGCCGCCTCGCGCGACACCCACGAATCGAGCTCGTGCCGGGCGCGCAGCAGCGGCAGCCGGTAGATGACGAGCGCGAAGCTGAACGTCAGAATCACCACCATGAAGATGGTGAACAGGAGCGCCAGCTCGCGGTCCTCCCCGAACGCGTGCACCGACTGGACGATGCCGGACCGCGTCATGAAAGTGCCAAAGATGGTGAGGAAGAACGTGACAATGACGAGCGTGACGTTCCACACGCGCAGCATGCCGCGCCGCTCCTGGACCATCACGGAGTGGAGGAAAGCCGTCGCGGTGAACCACGGCAGCACGGCCGCGTTCTCGACCGGGTCCCAGCCCCAGAAGCCGCCCCACCCGAGCTCCTCGTATGCCCACAGCATCCCGAGGATGAGCCCGAACGACAGGATCAGCCAGCCGACCATCGTCCAGCGGCGCACCGCACGCAGCCACGAGTCGTCCAGGTGGCCGGTGATGAGCGCCGCGATGCCGAAGGCATAGGGAATCGTCATCGACACGAAACCGATGTAAAGCGATGGCGGATGGATCGCCATGTAGAAGTTCTGGAGCAGCGGGTTCAGCCCCTTGCCGTCTGGGGGGATCGCTCCCAGGTAGGTCGAGAACGGGTTGTTGTGCACGACCATCAGGAACAGGAAGAACATCTCGACGCCCGCGATGACCGCGACGACGTAGGGAATGAGCTCCCGATGGCGCTCCCGGTTCATGTGCACCGCGATGCTGCCGAAGATGCCCAGGAGGAACACCCAGAACATGATCGAGCCGTCGAGGCCGCCCCAGTAGGACGCGATCTTGTAGGCGAGCGGCTGCACGGTGTCCGAATACCGGTGCACGTACTTCACCGCGTAGTTGTCGGTGACGAACGCGTGGACGATCACGACCGAGGCGACCGTCATGAGCGCGGTGATCAGATGGAACGCGCCGAGGCCGCTCTCGACCAGCCGGCGCGACCGACGCCGGGCGCCTGCCACCGAGGCCGCAATCGCGTAGGCGCAGACGACGAAGCTGGCGAGGAGGAGGAAGTTGCCGAGATTGGGCATGGCTACGTGCCGGGAACCGTGGTCTTGCCGGCTTCGTACTTCGACGGGCACTTCGCCATCACGCCGTTGGACTCGACCGCGAACCCGTCAGGCCCGAGATGCCCCTTCAGCACGACCTCCGATCCGTCCTTGAACGTATCGGGGACGATCCCGGTGTAGCTGGCGGGGATAACGGCTCCCTTGCTCTCGACCTGGAAGCGATACTGGAGCGTGTCAGGCTTGATGAAGATGGACTTCTCCACGACGTAGCCGTGGAGCTGGAGCTTCTTGCCGTGCCACGCGGCCTCGTTGCCCGCCACTTCCTCGACGTGCTTGTAATACGCGGTGCCGTCGCGCAGCGTCGAGTAGAGCAGTCCGCCAAACGCCAGGCTGAGGACCACCGTGGTCGCAGCGATCTTGAGGGTCTTGGCTTTCATATGTAGTGTCCCGGGGATGACCTCGTAAGAATACTGTGCGACCGGGAGGGGGTCAATCAGTTCCGGCCGTCGAGGAGCCGATAAATCGTCGCGATTGGAAGCCCGACCACGTTGGACCAGGACCCTTCGATCCACTCGACGAATCGGGCGCCAAGCCCCTGGATCGCATAAGCACCCGCCTTACCGTCGGGCTCGCCGGAGGCGACGTACCAGGCAATCTCCGAATCGGACAGCGGCTGGAAGCGGACCCGGGTCGTCACAACCTCGGAGTGCTCCCGCTCCCCGTCGCGGATCACGACGGCGGTGTGGACCTCGTGCAGGCGGCCCGAGAGCAGCCGGAGCATGCGGGTGGCGTCATCCCCGTCCATGGGCTTGCCGAGGATCTGCCCGTCGATCGCGACGACGGTATCTGCCGCCACGACCACCCCGGGCCGTCCTGCGAGCGTCGTGGCCGCGGCGGCCGCCTTGTCACGCGCGACGCGCAGCGCATACGTCGTCGGGGACTCTCCGGGCTGCGGCGTCTCGTCCACATCGGCGGGCGCCACGTCGAACCGGAAGCCGGCCGCCGCCAGCAGTTCGGCGCGTCGGGGCGATGCGGAGGCGAGGATCATCATCGGGCTGATAGTATCGGGTAAGGATTGCAGCCGTGCCGATGGTGCCGTTACAGAGTTTCAGCGCCGGTGTGCTCGCGGATATCGTGCGACGGCAGCGGCCGTCGGCGGAGCGGACGACGTTTGCGTGGCAACTGGTGGTCGGGGCCGCCCTGGCGCGGGCAACGACCGTCTCGCTCGACGCCGGCGTGCTCACCGTGGGGGCGAAGGACGCGCGGTGGGCGGCCGAGATCGAGCGCGCCCGGGAGT
>JANPJN010000117.1:0-11684 GCA_031425515.1 Acidobacteriota bacterium
CGAGGGGGCGCCCCGGTGCACGGGCTCGTGGCAACCGGCTATGTCTTCGGCCCGGGCGGCGCGTTCCTCACGAGCGGCCGCGCGCCTCTGGACGCCACGCTGCTGTCGCCCGGCGAGGAATCACCCTTCATCGTCAATCTCCCGGTGAACGGCGACGTCGCCCGGTACCGCGTCGGGTTTCGCACCGCTGACGGCGCGGTGGTCGCGCACGTGGACAAGCGGGAGCCCGACACGCTCGTGAGCAAACAGGAGCAGCCATGAACGGCCTGACGCGCATGGAGGGCATTCGCGGTCCAGCGGATACGCCGGGCCCGGCAGCCCCACGCCGTCGGGCGATCGTGCCGAGGCGAATGGCCGCGATTGCGGCGGTGGCCGCCGCGGCGCTGCTTCTGAGTGCACATCCGGAGGGGCGTCCGCTGCTGCAGCAGCCGCCGCCTGCTCAGGAGCCTGAACAGACGCAGTCGTTCCGCTTCCGTACCGGCGTGGAGCTGATCAACGTCACCGCGACGGTGACGGACGAGAACGGCCGCTTCGTTCCGGATCTGCGGCAGGACGATTTTCGCGTCTACCAGGACGGCGAGCTCCAGCCGGTCACGCATTTCAACAGCGAGCGTGTCCCCGTCAGCCTCGGCGTCGTCCTCGACACGAGCGGCAGCATGGACGGCGAGAAGATGGCGGCGGCCCGCGAGGCGCTCGAACGGTTTCTCGCCCAGTTGCTGGACCGGGACGACGAGGTGTTTCTGTACACCTTCGACAGTGTGCCAACGCTGATTGCCGGCTGGACCACCGACAAACGCAGAGTGAGCCTGGAGCTGCGGCGGCTCGAGCCTCGCGGCGGCACCGCGATGTACGACGCCGTCGCCGAGTCGGTGCCGCTCGCGCAGTCGGGGCAGCACCGGAAGAAAGCGCTCGTCATCATTTCCGACGGCAACGACACCAGCAGCCGCACCGATGTGTTCGCCGTGAAGCGGTTGATTCGCGAGAGCGAGGTGCTCGCGTACGCGATCGGGATCGACGGGCAGGACGGATCGGGCTACTTCCCGATGGCGCAGGGGGGCATCCGGCGTCCGCGGCCTCCGCGCATGCCGATGCCGTTCCCCTTCCCCATGCCGGGCGGACGCCGGCCGTCGCCGCCCCCCGGAGGCACGACATACCCGCCTGCGCCGCGCGGCGGGTACGGACGCACGGGGAATGGGGACGGGGTGAATGTCGCGGCGCTGCGCGAGATTACGGACGACAGCGGAGGGCGGACGGAGATCATCCGCACCCCGCGCGACCTCGACCCGGCGACAGCCGCCATCGCGGATGAATTGAGCCGTCAGTACTACCTGGGCTACGCGGCAACGGGCGTGAAGGACGGCCGGTGGCACACCATCCGCGTCGAGCTGCGGAATCCCAGATATCACGTGCGCGCGCGGCGCGGCTTCATGGCCACGCCGTAGGGGACCGTAGCCTGCACCGGGCGCGGGGAGCGCTGATCTATCATCTCCCGTGCGACTTTACGCGGCGGCCGTCGGCCTGAGCGTGCTGGGCAGCTTTGGCGGGCTGCTCGCGGCTTCGACCTTTCTGCTTCTGGGCGACGCCCTGCGCCACAAAGTGGTCCCGTGGGCGATCAGCTATGCCGTCGGGACGCTGCTTGGCGTGTCGCTGCTGGCGCTGCTACCGCAGGCGCTCGAGCGGCTGCCGGCAGGTGTCGCGCTCGGCACGCTGCTCGGCGGCGTGCTCGCCTTCTTCCTGCTCGAGAAGCTCGTGCTCTGGCGTCACTGCCACGATACGCACGAGTGCGAGGTGCACACGAGCAGCGCCGCCTCGCTCGTGATCATCGGGGATGCCTTCCACACCTTCGTGGACGGCGCCGTCATCGCGGCGGCGGTGCTCACCTCGATTCCTCTCGGCATCACGACTGCGCTCGCCGTGGCGACGCACGAGATTCCGCAGGAGGTGGGGGACGTGGCCATCCTGCTGCGCGCCGGCTTCTCGCGCGGGCGCGCGTTCACGCTGAACCTGCTCTCGGGCATCGGCGGCGTGCTCGGCGCCGTCGGCATGCTGGCCGCCTCGAAGGCCATGCCCAATCTGCTGCCTTACGTCCTGGCGTTTGCCGCCGGGAACTTCCTCTACATCGCCATGTCCGACCTCATCCCGGACCTCCATCGCGGAGGCGTCGAGGGTGGGCCGGTGCGCCAGTTGCTGCTCATCGGGGCCGGCATCCTGACGATCGTGGCGCTCTGAACGCCCGGCCGCGTCGGTCTCGCGCGCCGCGCCTGAGCCGAGCCTCCGTCGAGTGTCCTCGACCGAGTACGAGCGGACAGCCCAACCATCAGGATGGCGCGGAAGAATGCCAGGAAATGCTCCATTTCTGAGCGTCTCGAGTTGGTACCTCCCTTGCGTTTGAAGGCTATGGATGACCGGCCCGCCTGCCGGCAGAGGCCGCTCGATACATTGCAGCGGCCGGAGGTTGTTCCCATGAAGCTCAGGATTGGATTTGCGTGCGTGCTGACGGCCCTGCTCGCGGTGCCGGCCGGCGCGGTGGCTCAGGACCGGCGGGACGTGAAGGTCGCGGACGAGATCGGCCGCGTGCTGCAGTCCTACTCGCGGCTGACGATCTTCGACGACATCTCGGCCATGGTCGAGAACGGCGAGGTCGCGATCGCCGGCAAGGTCACGATGCCGTACAAGAAGAACGACCTCGCGAAGCGCATTGCCGCGATCGACGGGGTGCGCGCGGTCCGGAACGACATCGACGTGCTGCCCGTCTCGCAGTACGACGACGAGCTGCGCTACCGCGTGGCCCGGGCCATCTACGGCAATTCGTCGTTCTGGAACTATGCCGCGATGGCGAACCCGCCAATCCACGTGATCGTGGAACGGGGGCGCGTCACGCTGGCGGGCGTCGTGAACAGCAACGTCGAGCGGATGCTGGCGCGGTCGCTGGCAACCGGCCAGGGCGAGATGTCGGTGACCAATTCGCTGCGGACCGACGCGGAGATGGAAGCGCAGACTGAGTAGATGGCCGGGTCTAACACTGAAGATCGACGGGACACGACCCCGAGTTGGCGGAGGCAGGTCCGGTCCCGGTGGTTCCGTATGAGAACCATCCGGGACCGAATCAGCTGGTGGAACTGTGCAGGATGGGCGCGAGCGTGCTCGCAATAAGGGACACAGGCGCCCGCGCCACCTCATCTTCGACCACCGCAAACAGCGTCGCCGGATCGAGCGGCTTGCTCACATACCCGTCCATGCCTGCGCGGAGGCAGCGGTCGCAGTCTCCTTTCATCGCGTGGGCGGTCATGGCGACAATTCGAACATGTCCGCCGCTCTCCCGCTCGCGCGCCCGAATCGCATCAGTCGCTGCGAAACCGTCCATTTCCGGCATCTGGACATCCATCAGGATCAGATCGAACGCTGCCCCTTCCAACGCGGCAATGACTTCTTTTCCGTTCGATACCACCTTGACCGAATGGCCACGTTTGGAGAGCAGGGCCGAGGCCACCCGCTGGTTCACGATGTTGTCCTCGGCCACCATCACGCTCATGCGGCGGACCGGCCGCGTCGCGGAGGGCACAGGGGGTGCTGCCGGAATCGGGCGAGGAGCCGGCATCGAGCCGAGGGTGAGGCAGATTGCTTCGAGCAGCTCGCTCTGGCGGATCGGTTTGGTCACATGCGCTCCGATGCCGAGCTCGCGGCAGCGGGCCGCCTGACCGTCCGTCCCTGAAGAGCTCAACATCACAATCGCCGCACCAGAGAGCTCGCGGCGCCTGCCAATCTCTTCCGCTACGCTGAAACCGTCCAGGTCCGGCATTTCGCAATCCAGCAGCACGAGGGGATAGGGATGACCCTCGCGCGCGGCTGCGCTCAGGGCTGCCAACGCCTCCTGGCCGCCGCCGACCCCTAGCGGACGCATGTCCCAGGCGGCAACCTGCGTCTCAAGCATCCGGCGGTTCACCACGTTGTCGTCGACAATGAGCACCGGAATGCGTGGGAGATGGGCGCTGTCGGGTGCCCGCTCGGGCAGGTCCGCGAGATCAAGGGTCGCCGTAAAGTGAAAATGACTCCCGTTGCCGGCGCCGCTCTCCACCCAGATCCGCCCGCCCATCAGCCTTACGAGCGTCGACGAAATCGTCAAGCCCAGTCCGGTGCCGCCGAACTTGCGGGTCGTCGATCCGTCCGCCTGGCTGAACGCCTCAAAAATCGTGGCGTGCTTCTCTTCAGGGATGCCAATGCCGGTGTCACTCACGCAGAAATGAAATGTCGTGTCGTTCGACTGCCCGGCTTCCTCGCGCACGGAGATCAGCACGTGACCCTGCTCAGTAAATTTGATCGCGTTGCCGACCAGATTCGTCAGAACTTGTTTCAGCCGCACGGGATCCCCAACGACCGCCACGGGAGCCCTGGGATCGATGTCGATGACCAGCTCGAGTTGTTTCTGGGCCGCGCGAAGGGCAAGTGGCTTCAATGCATCGCCTACCACCTGCCGCAGAGAAAAGGGAATCGATTCGAGCTCCAGCTTTCGCGATTCAATCTTCGAGAAGTCGAGAATGTCGTTGAGCACCGTGAGCAGGGACTCGGCAGACTCCTGAACGGTCGTCAGACACTCCGCCTGATACGGCGTAAGATCGGTATCGAGGGCCAGCGCCGTCATCCCGATGACCCCGTTCATAGGTGTGCGGATCTCGTGGCTCATGTTCGCGAGGAATTCCGACTTGGCGCTGTTCGCGGCCTCGGCGGCTTCTTTGAGAGATCCTTCAATCTCGAGCTGGCGACGGATGACCTCGGTTTGCTGTCCCACTCGGCGGCGCAGGACCAGGACCCACGCGGCCGCGGTCAATACCACGACAAGCATCGCGCCGAGCAGCCACAGCACCCGGGTGAGCGACCAGGGGGACGGCGTCTCGAGGATCGCGACATCGGCCGGCGTGCGCAGCAACAGTCGCAGGTTGGTCACCTCCCGGCCATTCAGCTGCGGTCCGTCCGCCCGCGCCATCGCGACGCCGGTCACCTGCACGAGGCTTCCCGTCCGCACGGCGGCCAGACCGTCCAGCGCGGGCGCATGTGCGAGGACCGCGTCGACGACGCGCTGTCCGGCCTGAAGGGTCAGAATCGATTCGGTCGCGGTCGACGCACGATCGAGAACGAACCCTTCCATCTGCACCAGCTGCGCGTGATAGTTGCCCGTCCACGCTTCTTCCGTCGTGATGAAAGTCGCCGCCGGAGGCGGGCCGCTCTCACGACTGAGAATGGTCGTGTCCTGCAGGGCGGAGAGATCGGCCGCCGCGGGAAACCCCACGACGTCGAGCCGGTCGCCGACATTGACCGTGCTGTCCACTGAGGTCTGGAGAGCCAGCCCCCCCGTGCCGTCTGTGAGGAAGACGGCCCCGTCCGGCTTGCGCAGCGTGGCGACACCATTCACCCGGATGCGATGGCCGACGGGCTGACCGGGTCGGAAATGCGACAACGCGGCGATTGGTCGAATGGGCAGCGCACGTGCATCGTCAGGGGCGGGCTCCAAGACCGTCACATACGGGGCGCCCGGTACGAACACCTGGATCCCCAGGAGTTGTCGTCGGTCGTTGAAGATGGAACCGCAGGCTCCCTGGACGCGAACCTTGGCGTCAACGAGGTAGAACGGAAGCCCTTCGCCCTGGTCTGCAATCACGGCGTTGAATTGGTACGGTCCGGAGACGATGGACAGCAGGGCGTTGGAACCGTTCCGGCGCACGCTCTGGACGATACCCTCGGCCTCGACCCACTGGCTGTCGTACCGGCCGGAAAAGAGATCGCCCACCGGGACGCGGATCGGGTGCGGCATCGGGGAGATGGCGATCACACTGGCCCGCCCCTTGCCGATGACCGGAGCAAAATCGCCGGCCGCTGTTTCGCCGGTCAGGTCGACAACCTCCCCGGGGTGCACCTCGGCTCCGGCGTTCACCACGAAAATGCCCGCGGTCCTGTCCTGAATGAACACGAAGCTGGGTTTCATCCAGTAGGTCACCACGCCGCGCAGCCGCACTGGCTGTCCGCTCCTGGCCTCAGCCGGCGAGAGACGCCGGATTTTGTCGACCGTGTCGAGCACGTGCGTCAGCCTGACGGGTCTCGTAGCCTCCCCCGCCGCGGGCCCCCCGGCTTTCGCGGAAACGGTCGCGCGCACGGCGGCATTCGCGATCGTCATACGCCCGTCGCTGCGCGTGAGGAACCCGACGAGGTCGACCTGCCCAATCGGATGATCGGACGTCATGTCCCCCAGGCTGACCGCGATCTCACCCGTCATATCCCGTACCGTCGCCGCGCCGTCGGGACGTTGCGTGATCACCCCTTGCACGTGTATGCGATGGGCAGCCTCAGACTGAAGCGGCGCACGCACCAGGGCGCGGACGGCTTGCACAGGAAGCGAGAACGGATCGACCGCGCCGTGCCCTAGCACCTCGATGTATTCGATACCAGAGACGAGCACCTGCAGACGGACGGCGCGGCCCCGCACGGTGAACGTGGTGTCGGCGACACCCCGCACACGGACCCTGGCATCGATGAAGTCGTCGCCCGGGCTCGGTCCGGATCCGAGCACCCGCGCCTGAAACAGCCCGTCAGCCGCGGCGATACTCAGGGTAAAACGTCTGTCGTCCTCCACTCTGGCGGAGCGCACGATGCCTTCAGCTTCGACCCATCGAGCCGAGAACGCACCCGACGCCAAGTCCGTCGCCGACACCTGTCGGGGCTCTGGCATCGGGCCCGCCGACACAGCGCGCAAGGTCGAGGCGACGACGACGGGGGATCCATCCCTTACGCCGCTGATTCCCTCGACCTCTATCGCGTCGCCTATGGTGACCAGGCCCTGAGTCGCAGAGGTATCCACCCGGATGCCCGTGCTGCCGGCTTGGATCGTCACGGAGTGCGCGGCGGCGTGTTGATACGTGACGATGCCCTGCACGCGCACGGGGTAAGCACGTTCGCCCTGACCGGATGAAAGCCGACGTACCTGATCGATTGTCGTGAGAAGGGAGGAAACTCCGAGGGAAGAGGGACGCTCGCAGGCCGCAGACAGTATGGCGAGGGCGCATAACACCGCCCCCGGGATTTGCTGAAGACAGACTGCGCCGTGCGAAACGTAGCCGCGGCGACTTTCAGCTGTCATAGTGCGCAGACCTTTCCGCGGCCATCCCGTCAGGCGGCCATTAGTGGGGGGAACGGGGAGCGAAGAGCAAGTCCCCCGCCAGCGCCAGTGCCGGAATGTGCCCGAATACGGCGTCCTGCGCTGCGGCAGTCTCGGCCCACGTGTGCGCCTGGAGCGCATGGTGTGCGTCGGCGCCCGCTGTGCGCATACCGCGCACGGTCATCGTCATCGTTGACGTCGGTCAACGAAACGTGCGATTCCGGGCGCGCTGCGGATTGTTGGTGGGTACCGCTTATGGGCCTGTCGACGACGCGTCGACGCCCGCGCCCTTCCGGACGGTGAACCAGATCAGCAGGCCGAGCACCGTCACGGCGGCGAGGAACGCGCCGCCGAACAGCCAGAGCGTCCGGTGGAGAATCGACTGGCTGTCCATCTCCACGCGCATGTCCACCGGGGTGCCGTCGAGCCGATCGGTCAGGCGCTGCTCCCAGGCCAGGATGTTCCCTCGCGCCGCGCCCCGCGGCTGACCGCTCTCGAGATCGCGCGCGTTGTGCCAGATGATGCGGCTCGGCAGGTGCAGCCGGAACGCGACAATCTCCGATCCGTCCCACCCGACCGCGCCGAGGGTGCCGGGGCGCAGCGCCGAGGCCCCGACCTTCTGCTCGAACACATGACGGCCGTTCTCCTCGGCCAGCTTGTAGCGCGACCACGCCAGCGGCCGTGCGCCGCTCAGCGTCCGGATATCCTTCAGCGCCAGACGAATCTGGACGAAGCGCCGCCCCGAGCGGCGCCACGGCGGGCTCACGCGCGTAATCTCGGCGAAAGGTGATTCGTAGGCCGCGCGCACCTTCGCCACATCCACGCGATGCGCCGGGTCTGGATCGAGTTCGAGGCCGCGCAGGGCGACAAGCGCCGGGATAGAGGCGTTCACGACGAGCGTGGCCGATCCGTCGAGCGCGAGGAACAGATCCTCTTCGTATTCGTACTGCCTGCCGAAGAAGCCTCCCCCGCGGCACGCACTCGACGCGGCCAGGGCACTCATCACGACGACGAGCACGAGGGCCCGCGCAGATAGCGACATTCCCCGAATGATATACTGAATATCCGCGCCATCCCGCCGCTCGGCCGCGCGTTGCAGTCGCCCGGGGACGGCCGCTCCCCCATGTCCCAGCGCCTCTTCCTGATCGACGGCAGCTCGCAGATGTACCGCGCGTACCACGCGATGCGCGGTGGCGGGCTCTCCGGACCCGGAGGGCGATCGACGCACGCGGTCTACATCTTCGTCTCGATGCTCCGCAAGCTGCTCGTGGACCACGCACCCGAGTTCATCGCGGCCTCCTTCGACCTTCCCGGCCCCACGTTTCGCAGCGACCTGGCGACGGACTACAAGGCGAACCGCGCGCCCATGCCGTCCGACCTGGCCGAGCAGATCCCCTGGGTGCACGAGGCGTGTGAAGCGCTCGGCGTGCCGATCCTCACCTCAGAGCGCTTCGAGGCAGACGACGTGATCGGGACGCTGGCCTCGCAGGCGGTGGCCGCCGGCTTCGAGGTCGCGATCGTCACGGGCGACAAGGACTTCTTTCAATTGGTCCACGGCGGGCTCACCGTCTACAACCCGCGAGACGACGGGACGTGGTACGACGCGGCGGGCGTGCAGGAGAAGTTCGGCGTCGCTCCCGGGCAGGTCGTGGACGTGCTCGCGCTGATGGGCGATTCGATCGACAACATCAAAGGGGTCCCCGGCATCGGCGAAAAGGGGGCACGCGACCTCATCGCCACCTACGGATCGCTCGATGCGCTGCTCGCGCATGCCGCGGAGGTCCCGAACAAGCGCTACCGCGAAGGGTTGGCGGCGCATGCAGACGATGCGATCCGGAGCCGCGAGCTTGCGCGGATTCGCACCGACGTGCCGGTCACGTTCGTTGCAGACGACCTGCGCTACCGAGGCGCGTCGCGGGAACGCTGCTTCGAGTTGTTCACCCGTCTCGGATTCCGCACGCTCGTCCCCGAGTACGCGCCCGATGCCCGGACGATTGGCAAGGACTACGAGGTCGTAGGCACGCAGACAGATCTGCAACGGCTCGCGACCGAGCTTCGCGAAGCGCGACGATTCGGATTCCGCGTGCTGCCCGACCAGCCCTCAGCCATGCGCGCGGGGATCGTCGGGTTGTCGTTCTCGCTCCGTCCGCGGCACGCCCGATACGTGCCGCTCTCCGTGCGACCGGCAGACGACACGCTGTTCGGATCGGCAGACGGCCCGAGCACGGCGGTCGCGCTGGATCTCGTCGAAGCCCTCGCGGTGCTGAAGCCCCTCTTCGAAGACGCGGCGATCGCCAAGGTCGGCCACGACGTCAAGTTCGACGCCATCGTCCTGGCCCGGCACGGGATCACGCTGGCCGGTGTCGAGACCGACACCATGCTGGCGAGCTACCTGATTGACGCCACGCGGTCGGCCCATCCGCTCGAGGAGCTGTCGCTGGAGCACGCGGGCTACAAGGCGCTGCGTGAGGAGGACCTGTGCGGACGGGGCGCGAAGTCCGTCCCGTTCGGGACGCTGGCGCCTGAGCGCGTCCTCGACTATGCCGGCGAACGGGCAGACCTCGCGCTGCAGGTCTCGGGCACGCTGCGTGAGATGCTGCGGAAGGAATCACTCGAAGGGGTGTACGAGGACCTCGAGCTGCCCCTGATCCCCGTGCTCGTGGCCATCGAGCGGGCGGGCATCCGGATCGACGGGCCCTCGCTCGCGGCGCAGTCCCACCACGTGGACCGCGAGCTCGCGACGCGCAGCGCGAAGGTCTTCGAGATGGCGGGGGAAGAGTTCAACATCAACTCACCCAAGCAGCTGTCCGAGATCCTGTTCGACAAGCTCCAGCTTCCGGCGCTGAAACGGAACGCGAAGACGAAGACCGCGTCCACCGCGGTCGAGGTGCTCGAGGAGCTGGCGCTCGCGCACGACCTGCCCAGGCTGATTCTCGAGTGGCGCGCGCTCCAGAAGCTGAAGGGCACGTACATCGATGCGCTGCCGCAGCTCGTGAACCCCGAGACCGGGCGCGTGCACACCTGCTTCAATCAGGCGGTGGCCGCGACCGGGCGGTTGAGCAGCAGCGATCCGAACCTTCAGAACATTCCCATCCGCACGCCGCTCGGCCGCGAGATCCGCGGCGCGTTCACGGCCGACCGCGGGCATGTGCTGATCTCGGCCGACTACTCGCAGATCGAGCTCCGGGTGCTCGCACACCTGTCGGGGGATGCGGCGCTCATCCAGGCGTTCGGCGAGGGGGAAGACATCCACGATCGGACTGCGCTCAAGGTGTTCGGCGATAACAGCGGGCTCGGCGAGCACGAGTTGAGGCGGCGCGCGAAGATCATCAATTACGCGCTGCTCTACGGCAAGACCGCCTTCACACTGGCGAAAGACATCGGCGTGTCGCAGCAGGTTGCGCAGGAGTTCATCAACGCCTACTTCGCGGGCTTCCCGGCGGTGCGCGCGTTCATCGACGAACTGCTGGCGACCGCGCGGGAAACAGGCGTCGTGAAGACTATGTTCGGACGTCGCCGGCTTGCTCCCGACCTGAATAACCGCAATCCTCAGCTTCGGGCAAAAGCCGAACGAGAAACTGTCAACCTGCCGATCCAGGGCAGTGCCGCCGACATCCTCAAGCGCGCGATGATCGACGTCCACCGCGCCCTGCCCGCGATCACGGGCGGGCGCACGCGGATGATCCTGACTGTGCACGACGAGTTGCTGTTTGAGGCGCCGCGGGAAGCCGCCGAGGAAGCGGCCGGCGCGCTGCGGGACCTGATGGAGCGCGCGGTGCCGTTGCGCGTGCCGCTCACGGTCGATGTCGGGATCGGGGAGAACTGGAAAGAGGCGAAGAGCTGACCGTCAGCGCGCCCAGCGCGCCTTGAACGCTTCCCACTCGCCGACCATGCCGGCGAGCGCCTGGGCGTGGTCGCGGCCGGGCAGCCGGGCGGCGCGATCCGGGAGAATCCCCTGCACCATCAGGCGGTCGAGATCGGCCCGGAGCGCGGCGCCCCGGTCGCGGGCCAGCGAGGCACGGACCCAGGCGGCGGTCGCCTCGTGCATGGCCGTTTCGAGATCTCCGGCCCCTCGTCTGGCGGCGGGGAGCCAGTAGCCGGCCGACGTCGATCCCGCATCCGTGGCGAGCTCGTCCGCCATGCGTCCCGCGATCCGCTCGTACAGCGCCCCTCGTTCCGGCGCGGGGCGCACGAGCGCCTGGCGATCGACAGCGGTCGCCCACCAGTCGAGCAACCGTTCGTGCGCCGGAGCGCCGAGCAGGGCGGACGCATCGAGTACGGAGTCGAAGAGCGCCGCTGCGGCGCCAAATCGGTCCTCGAGAAAGAGCGCTTCGCCCATGCCGATGGCGAGCTCCACCCGCTGCTTCGGATCGAGCGGCCGGGGATCGACCGCTCGCAGCGCGCCGATCGCGTCCGCCAGATCGGCCGGCGATGCGGTCTGGCGATACCGCTCGAGCTGAATCCGTCCGAGCACGACCCTGGCACCGTCCGCGGTCGCCGGCAGGCGAACCGCTTCGCGAGCGGACCGTTCCGCGGCATC
>JANPJN010000118.1:0-2101 GCA_031425515.1 Acidobacteriota bacterium
TCTGCGCGGGCCTCGTCGCGCTGATCATCCGCCGCGAGCGCGTCGAAGCGGACCCGGTCGCCGGCGTGCGGCAGGAGAAAGGCGTCAGCGCCACCGAGGCCTTCGCGCTCCTGCGCGAGTCGAAGCACCTGCAGATCATCGCGCTCGTCATCAGCTTCGCCGCCGTGGGCGCCGCCATCATCGAACAGCAGCTCAACATGGCCGCACAGGCCGCGAAGGGCGCGGGCGCCACCGACTCGATCACGGAGTTCCTCGCCCAGGTCGGGCTGTGGACGTCGTCGATCGGCTTCGTCATCCAGGTGTGGCTCACGAGCCGCATCCATCGCTACCTGGGGATCGGCTTCGCGCTGATGGTCCTCCCGGTCAGCCTTGGCTCGACGGCGATCGTCATGCTGCTGAACGCGGCGCTCTGGGCGCCTGGCCTGGCGCGCGTGCTCGATCAGTCCCTGCGGTACACGGTGGACAAGACCACGCGCGAGATCCTGTTCCTGCCGCTGCCCGCGCAGCTCAAGCTGAAGGCGAAGTCGTTCGTCGACGTCACGGTCGATCGGATCGCGAAGGCGGCCGGCGCCCTCGTGCTGCTCGTGCTGGTCAAGCCGTGGGGTCTCCATCTCAACTGGCAGCGTCTGAGCTACGCGAGCCTCGCCGTCACGGGCCTGTGGATGTTCATGGCCCTCCGGGCGAGGAAGGGCTACCTGACCGCGTTCCGCCAGAGCATCGAACGCCACGAGGTCGTCGTCGAGGACGTCCGTCTGAGCCGCGGCGATCTGTCCACGGTCGAAACGCTGGTCCAGGAGCTCTCGCAGCCGGACCCGGCCCGCGTCGTGTACGCCATCGACCTGCTCGAGTCGCTCGACAAGCGCAGCCTCGTCACCCCCCTGCTTCTCTACCACGAGTCCTCTGCCGTTCGGCAGCGCGCGCTCCGCGCGATCGGCGCCGTCCGCAGCGACATCGCCCTGCAGTGGCTGCCGAAGGTCCGCCGCATGCTCGGCGACGCCGATCCGACCGTCCGCGCCGCCGCGATCGTCGCCATCGGCGCGATCAACAACGAAGACGCCGCGAGCCTGTCGCGGCCGCTGCTCGCCGACCCCGACCCACGCATCCGCGTCACAGCAGCCGTCGCGCTCGCGGCCACGGGCCTGCCCGACGACACGGAGGCGGCGGAGGCGGCGCTCGAGGGGCTCGCGGGATCGTCCAGCGGCGAGGGCCCCGCCGTCCGGCGGGATGTGGCCGCCGCCCTACGCCACATCGAGGACCCGCGCTTCCGGCGGCTGCTGATCCCGCTCCTCTACGACCCATCGCCGCTGGTGGCAGACGAGGCGATGGAGAGCGTCCGCGCCATCGGCACGTCGGATTTCGTCTTCGTACCGACCCTCATCTCGCTGCTGCGCAGCCGTACTCTCAAAGGCCGCGCCCGCGAGGTGCTCGTCGGGTACGGGGAGCCGGTCGTCAGCGCCCTCGCGCACTTCATGCGCGATCCCAACGAGGATCTCTGGGTCCGGCGCCACATCCCCGGCACGCTCGGCCTCATCACCGCTCAGGCGTCTGTAGATGCGCTGGCCGGTGCGCTCGAGGAACGTGACGGCTTCCTGCGCTACAAGGCCATCACCGCGCTCCACCGGATCCGCCGCACCGACGCGGCGGTCACGTTTCCGAAGGACGCCATCGAGGCGCAGACGCTCCAGGAGGCGCGCCGCTTCTTCAACTATCTGTCGCTCCACGACAACCTGCGCCGGGCCGGACAGCCCGCCGACGAGGCGCTGCTCGGCAGAGCGCTCCTCGAAAAAATGAGCCGCATGCGCGATCGCATCTATCGGCTCCTGGAGCTGCTCTATCCCTGGCGCGACATGGCGGCCGCGGAATGGACGATGCTGCACGGCGACCCGCGCGCCAGAGCCAGCGCCTCGGAGTACCTCGACAACGTGCTCGGCGGTCAGCTGCGCAAGCGGATCATGCCCGTCATCGAGGATCTGCCGCACGACGAGAAAGTGCGGCTCGGGAACGTGCTCCTCAAGACGCGCCCGCGCGATCTCGAGGAAACGCTCCTGCAACTCATCAACGACGAAGATCCCGTCATCGCCGCGACCGCCATCGAACTGGT
>JANPJN010000119.1:0-2712 GCA_031425515.1 Acidobacteriota bacterium
CGGGCAGCGGTACCCTGACGACCGGCACGGTGCAGCCCGCCTGCACGGCGTCGCGGACGAACCGCGTCGCCGTCCACACCTCGTCCACGTATCCGGCAAAGGGCGCCCAGTCGGACCGCAGCGACGAGAGCTCCCAGAACCAGTAGCCGATCGTGTAACGGCCGCGGAAGTAGCGGCGCCCGCGCGCGGCGGCGAACGCCGGCATGTTGTCGGCGTTGAGGTGCACGAGGTTGAACGGCTGCGGATTGTCGGCGCGGAACGCGGCGCGATAGCTGTCGTCACCGGTGCGCAGCAGCGAGGGCACGTTGTTGAGGGCCACCGGCAGGCCGGCCGCCTCAATCGATCGAATGCTTGCCCGCGCGGCTTCCCCCATGCCGCTTTCCGTATCCAGATAGCCGGCGACGTTCACGCCTGGCGGCTGATCCCGCACGGCCGCCGGCACGGCGCGGTGCACTCGTCGCCGCCGCACGGCAGCCTGGACCGCCGTCACGTTCAGGCCGCTGAGGCCTGCGCGCAGCCGTCCGCGCCGGTACATCTCCAGCACGCGCCAGGTACGGCTGTTCCGGATGTCGTCCACGAGGATGCGGGTGAGGCGGATGTCTTCCCGCAGGTCGCGCTGCCGCCGCGCCAGGCGGGCCAGCTCGTCGAGCCCTTCCTCGGCGTCACGACGCACGGACTCGAGTCGATCGAGGGAGGTGCGGATGTCGCTCACGGGCGGCGCGTGATGACCATCAGCCGCTCGCCGCGCGGGTGGGAGTCGTCTGTCAGGCGTTCGGCGCGGCCGCCGGTAATCTCCGCGATGCTCCGCAGCATCTCGAAGCTGTAATGATACGGCTCGCGATCCGGCCAGGTCGTCGACCCATCCGGCCATTCCTTCGGCGAGAGCGCGTCGGCGCCTGCGACATCCGTCCAGCTGACGAAGAAACGCCCGCCGGGAGACAGCTTGCGTGTGACCGCGGCGAAGCCTCGCGCAATGCTGTTGAGCGAGAGGCGGCGCAGGAACAGGCTGGAGACCGCGAGGTCGAACGTGTGCGGGATCTCCGAGAGGTTGAAGTCGTCGTTCAGCACGAAATGTCCACGCTCGGGCCTCACGCCCGCTCTGGGCAATTCTACCTGCACGCCGGCGACGAAGAGCTCGACGCTCCGGTCGAATCCCCAGTAGTGGCTCTGCTCCATGAAGGGGAGGAGATGGACGGCGGCCGCGAGGCTGCCGCAGCCGACGTCGAGCACGTAGTGCGACGGCTGGAGCCCCTGCCGGCGCAGAAAGTCGAACACCCAGGCGCCGTGCTCTGCCCATGGGCCCGTCGCCGGGGATGGAACCGGGCGACCGGCATCGGCCTGCGCGTCGTGCCTGGCCGTGCCGAGTGCCTGATGCGGAGACTGCGCGTTCAGCCGCCGGTATTCCGCGAGGCCGCCGTCCACCTCGCCGTCGTACCGCAGCTCGCCGGCTTCGAGCACGCACACCCGCCGGCAGATCGCCTGGACGGCGGCGCCCGAGTGCGACACGAACAGGATGGTGCGGCCTGCCGCCAGGAACGACTGGAGCGTGGCCATGCACTGGCGCTGGAACTCCTCATCGCCCACGGCGAAGATCTCGTCGAGCAGGAGAATCTCCGGGTCCAGGTTGGCGGCAATCGCGAACCCCAGGCGCATGTGCATGCCGGAGGAGTAGGTCTTGATCGGGACGTCCATGAAGTGCTGAAGCCCCGAGTACGACACCACGCTGTCGTACATCGCGAGCGCCTCGGCACGCGAGAGTCCGTGGATGGAGGCGTTGAGCAGCACGTTCTCCTGGCCGGTCAACTCGGGATGGAAGCCCGTGCCGAGCTCGATCATGCTGGCGATGTGCGCGCCGCGCCGGATCAGAAGGTGTCCGCCGGTCGGTCGGTGTATCCCGGCGATGAGCTTGAGGAACGTGCTCTTACCCGACCCGTTCCGTCCGACGAGCGCCAGCGACTCGCCGTCGCCGATGCGGAGTGATACGTTCCGAAGTGCCCAGAACTCCTCACGCGTCGCGCGCGGGCCCGCTCCCAGGAGCCCCAGCGCACGCATCTTGATATCTCCGGCGTTGTGGCGGAGGACGAACTGCTTCGAGACCTCGCGCGCATCGATCAGCGCAGACACGGCTCCATTCTACGTGCAACGTGCGAACGACGGACCCTGCCGGGACCGTCTTACCGGCTCCGCCACCAGGCCCGCGCCGCGAGCGCGACACGGGCAAATCCCCGCACCGGATGCCAGGGCGTGGGGACGACGTGCGTGGCGTAGTAGCGATAGGCGCTGCGGTGGAACTCGCGCGTCGCGAAGGCCGAGCGCGTGCCGCTGCTGACGCCGCCGACGTGCAGGACCTGCGCGGCCGGGACGTAGCGCGTCTCGTAGCCGCGCCCCTTCAGGCGCCGGCACAGGTCGGCATCCTCCCAGTAGAGGAAGTAGCGCTCGTCGAACCCGCCCACCTCGTCGAACCGATCGCGCCCGATCAGCATGCAGGCGCCCATGACCCAGTCCACGACGGCGCTGTCCACTCCCGTCTCGACGAGATCGGCGGCCGGAAGATTCCGGCGCGCGGCCGCCGAGCGCGGGAACAGCTTCGTCAGCAGTCCATGCCGGCCGAAGAGACCGGTCCAGGCGCCGGGCTCCCCCCGCGCGCTGGCCTGGACGCTGCCGTCTTCGTTCAGCAGCCGGGCCGCCGCAATGGCGCAGGCGCCGTGCCGC
>JANPJN010000120.1:0-4194 GCA_031425515.1 Acidobacteriota bacterium
CGAGGGGGCGCCAAACGGCATGTAGACGATGCCGCGGGCGGTGTCCACGGTCAGAAAACCCCAGACGTTGACACCCGAACGGTTCTTCCAGCTGTCGCCCTGCCACGAGTCGTTGAACTTCTCGCCGGCGCCGGGTATGGACTTGAAGGTCCATACGAGCTTTCCCGTCCGCATGTCCCACGCGCGCACGTCGCCCGCAGGGCCCCTCGGCGGGTTCTCCTGATTCTTGCCCCCCGTGATGACGAGATTCTTGTAGACGGTCGGCGGCGATCCCATGCCGTTGCTGCCCGGCAGCCCTCGCAGCACCTCGGGCGAGTCGAACTGGACGACGCCGCGATCGCCGAACGCCTCGTTCGGCTTGCCTGTACGTGCGTCGATGGAATACATCTTCCCGTCGCTGGATCCGAACACAATCTGCGGCGGCGTCTGGCCGTCCCCCGGCCAGTATTCGACGCCGCGCGTAGACGGGTTGCCGGACGGGAGCTGAAACGCCCAGCGCTCCTGTCCCGTGCTCGAATCGACCGCCACGACCCGGTAGTACGGCGTCGCGATATACATCGTCCCGTTCACCACCAGAGGCGTGACGCTGCTCGACGCGAATCCCGATCCTCGTCCCCGCCCGCCACGCTGCCCGGCCGGGGGTGGAGGCACGTCGCCGACCGGTGCACCCGGGGCGGCGCCCGGCGAAGCCCCCGCGGCCGTCGCTCCCCTGCCGACCGCCGGGGCAGCCGCGGCAGGTCTCATGTGATAAACCCACGCGACCTGCAGCCCATTGACGTTGGCGGGCGTGATCTGCGTCAGCGGTGAGAACCGCATCCCGCCGGCGTCGTGACCGTACGTCGGCCATTCCTTCGATGCCGGACCCGGCGCCGCGCCCGACTGCGCGAACGTACCGGAACCGAGGCCGACGGCCGCTGCCAGAGCCATGAGACCACTCATCACACCAGGTGTCTTGACGCGCATTGCCACTCCAGAAATCGTGTCAGCCGGGACGACGGGATCCTACAACGTCGCGCGGGGCGCCGCGCGCCAGAGCTTCTGGCGCCCTGAGGCCTCCTGCCGTGGCGCATGGCAATCGCCGCAGTCGGTAAAGACCTGGCGCTTGTTGTGACACGTCACGCATCCGAGCATGGTGACGATGTTGGTTTCCTGCGCGAGGACGTCGCGCTGGGCCACCGGCCCATGGCACTGTTCGCACGTGATGTCGGTCTGGATGTGCGTCGCGTGCGACCAGTAGACGTAGTCCGGCAGCCGATAGACGCGGACCCACGGGACGGGTGTGCCCGACGACTCGAGCGCCGCGAGTTTCTGGATCGCGGGACGGTCGGCGGCGACGGTGGCATGGCAGGTCATGCACGCGGAGGCGGGCGGATACGTCATCAGCGCGCCCTGATCCGGGTTCACATGGCAACCGCGACACGGCAGTCCGAGGGCCACGTGCGTCTTGTGGCTGTAGGGCAGCGGCTGCACCGGCGCCGCGGGCCGGACGCTGGACGTGCCGGGTGCGACGCCTGGCGCGGCGGGCTGGCCCTGCGCCGGTGCAGGACCCTGCGCGCGCGCCGCGAGTGATCCCGCCAGAACGATCGTGAGGAGGACAATGGCGCGAAGGGGTCCGGTGGGCATGAGGCGCGGTCTCAGATTATATCGTCGGCGCATTCCCTGCGGACCCGCGTTAGAGTCGATCGACTGCGATGGAGCACATCATCTGGTTCGTCGTCGCGGGCCTGCTGTTCATCAGCATGGCCCTGGCCGGCTCGGCGGTGTCGAGGCTGCCGCTGACGACCGCGATCCTCTACCTCGTCACCGGGGTCCTCCTCGGCCCCCATGCGGCCGGGCTCCTGCAACTCGACGTGGTCGCGCACGCGCCGGCTCTCGAGCGCGTCACCGAGATCGCCGTTATCGTCTCGCTCTTCACCGCCGGGCTCAAGCTGCGGGTGCCGGTGCTCGACGCCCGATGGCTCATCGCGATCCGCCTGGCGGTGATCTCGATGGGGATCACCGTCGCGCTCATTGCCGCCGCCGTCGTCCTTGTCACCGGCGCGCCGTGGGGCGTGGGGATCATCGCGGGCGCGATTCTGGCTCCCACCGACCCCGTGCTCGCGTCGGACGTGCAGGTCGCACACCCGTTCGATCGGAATCGCCTGCGCTTCGCGCTGACCGGCGAGGCCAGCCTCAACGACGGCACCGCCTTCCCTTTTCTGCTGCTCGGGCTCGGCGTGCTCGGTCTCCACGATCTTGGCGCGGGACTGTGGCGGTGGATCGCCATCGACGTGGTCTGGGCGACGTCGGCGGGGCTGGCGATCGGCGGCCTTCTCGGCACCGCGGTCGGCAGACTCGTGCTCTACCTGCGGCGTACCCATCGAGAAGCGCTCGGCCTCGACGATTTCCTGGCGCTCGGTCTGATCGCCCTCGCCTACGGCACGGCCCTCGCGTGCCACACCTACGGGTTCCTCGCCGTCTTCGCGGCGGGTCTCGCGCTCCGCCGCGTCGAGCGGATGGCGTCGGGGCGCGAAGGGAAACCCGCAGCCGAGTCACTGGCGCGCGCCGGAGTCTCCGCGACTGATGTGGCGTCCCATCCGGAGGAGGCGCCGGCCTACATGGCGCAGGCCGTGCTCACGTTCAACGAACAACTCGAACGCATCGGCGAGGTCGCCATCGTGGTCGTCGTCGGATCGCTGCTGTCGCCGGATCTCCTCTCGTGGCGCGTGCTCTGGCTGGCGCCGCTCCTCTTCCTCGTGATCCGTCCCCTGTCGGTGCTCGTGGGTCTCGCCGGGGCGGGCGTGTCGAGGCGGGAGCTGGCGCTCACCAGCTGGTTCGGGGTGCGCGGCATCGGCTCGGCCTACTACCTGGCGTATGCGGTGACCGCGGGGCTGCCGGATGCGTACAGCGAGTCGATCGTCAACGTCACGCTGGCGATGATCGCGGCCTCGGTCCTGATGCACGGCGTCACGGTCACGCCGCTCATGTCGCGCTGGGGCGAGAAGGCCGAGGCGAGACGATGACCCGTGCGTCCGTCAGTTGGCTGCAGGCCTGGCCGCCACGGGCCCCTGCTTCTGATTCGGGGTCTTCTCGCCCGCGGCCGGGACGGTCCGGAGGAAGGCGAAGATGGCCATCAGGTCGGCGTCCGTCATCTGGCCGTAGGTCCTGGGCATCGCGTCGTCGATGATCGTCCCGTTGGGCCGCCTGTGCTCCCGAATCGCCGTGATGAACTGCTGTTCGTTCCAGTCACCGATCCCGACCGGCGTGATGTTGCCCGCGCCGGGTGCGGGGCCCCCTCCTCCCTGGAACTTCTCCCGGTGGCAGCCGGCACACCCGCCCCCCGCCGCCAGGTACGCGCCCGTGGCGGCCGGGTCCGAGGCGTCGGGCGCGCTCGAGAAGCGAACCTTCGCGTGGTCGATGACGGACGCCGGCGCCAGGGGAAACGGAGCGAAGACGGCCAGCGCGCGCGCCACCGGCCCGACGGACGGGGTCGGCTGCACACGGTTCACAGGCGGCTTCGATCGAACGTATGCCACGAGGGCGCCGAAGTCCGCTTCGGTGAACTGATACTCGATGGAGGGCATCAGAATCACCGACCGGCCGTCGCGCTTCACGCCGTGCAGGATGGCGCGCGCGAAGTCGTCGTCTGAATAAGTCGCCCCGCCCTGACCGGTGGTCAGGTTCGGCGACGTGATCCGCCCCATGGCGACGTTGTCGTAGATCGTCGCGCCCCCGAGGTCGTCGCCGTGGCATTCGACACAGAGCGCCACGTGCTCGGCGAGGTACTGGCCCCGCGCCACTGAGGCGGTGTCCGTCCGAACCGTCGTGCGCGGCGGAGTGGGTATGGTGTAGGTGCGCGCCATCAGGCGCTCGGTGGCGCCATACACGTAGGCGCCGAGCGCGGCCGCCGCCGCGAGCACGACGACGACAGCCATCAGAAGAATGCGCAGGACCCGTTTCATGACGGGAGATCCTAATCAAACGAGCGCGGCCCCGCAACCAGCCATGCGACCCGTCTTGCGCTCATGCCGTCCTCCCGGCCCTGCGCGCGAGCGCCTGGCGCTGTTCGGTCAGCCGGGTGAACGCACGCTGCGCGCGTCGCAGCAGGAGGACAGCCGCGAGCAGCAGCAAGACTCCGAACGCCGCCGCCAGATAGCCCGCGGCAGCCAGACCTCCTGCACGAGCTCCCGCGGCTCGCGATCCTGTGGGACTACC
>JANPJN010000121.1:0-5125 GCA_031425515.1 Acidobacteriota bacterium
CACGTACTCAAGTGCGGACCCCGGAGCTGGCGCACCAAGGTCCAGACGGACTTGCGTACGGAGGAGGCTATGAAGTAGAACTCCACTGGTCTCGGCCGTCACGCTCGTGGTGGCCGGTTTTGAGCTGTCCACCGAGGCACGACGACTAGGGCTTTCGATCCGGCGACGGGTGCCTACCCCACAATCGTTTCAATCGTGGATCCAAGAACCAACCTGCAGCTTGATCGGGAAACGCGGGCGCCGCGCACGGACGAGTACTCGCTCGGGGTGGATCGCGAAATCGGGCGGGGAGTCGCGGTGACGACAGCATACGTGCACAAGCAGGGCCGGAATTTCATCGGATGGACCGATATTGGCGGTACGTATCGCGAGGAGATGTACCCGCTCCCGGATGGCCGTTCGCTTCCGGTATTTGTGATCGCCAATTCCACAGCCGACCGGCGATTCCTTCTCACGAATCCCGCGGCATACTCAGTGCGGTACGACGGCATCGTGATCGCTGCCGAGAAGCGTCAATCGCGCGGCTGGCAGGCGCTTGCCTCTTATACCCTGTCGAGAGCCTCTGGACTGCAAGTCTCGAGTGGCGCGACAGCTGCGGCATCACAAGTCAGCACGATCGCCGGGGCTCCCTATCTCACTTTTGGCCAGGATCCGAACAGTCTCACCAACGCGTCCGGTCGTCTGGCGAACGATCGGCCTCACATGCTGCGGATCATGGGCAGCCTCCGCGTACCTCATACAGGGTTGGTGATCGCCGCGAACCTGCAGCAACTCAGCGGCAAACCATGGGCGGCGACAGCCCAGATCCCTCTCTTGCAAGGAGACCAGCGAATTCTCCTCGAGCCGCGCGGTTCACGCCGGCTCTCTTCGCAGACGCTGCTTGACGTGCGGGTGTCGCGGGCGATTCGATTCTCCGGTTCCACGCGGGTTGAGCTGCTTCTAGATGTCCTCAACGCGCTCAATGACACCGCCGAAGAGGGAGTCGCAACAGACAACCTGTTCAGCGCGAATTTCGCCCGGCCAACGACGTTCGTCGATCCGCGCCGCGCGCTGCTCGCGGTGAGACTGACGATGGGCCACTGAGCCATCAGTCGGTCGGTCAGCACATGTGTTCTTCACGGTCGTTGCGAAGATCCGGAGGCAGCCACACGTCGGAAGCGCCCAGCGGCGACGAAGCGTGCGACATCGCGCCCGAGCTTCGAACCTGTCAGATCGGAGTTCCGGAAGTGGAACCCCGAGAAGACGCGCGCATCTTCGACGTCCTTCACGACCTCGTGGAGGCGGTTGAAGGTGCGCGTCATGCCTGTCGCGTGGCTGTCGAGTAAAACGCGGACTTCATTGGTGCTGAAAAAGGTGCCAAGCGCCTCCACGATGGCGCTGGTGTGACAGGCATGCGCGGCCGGGTACTCCGGATGGTTCGGCGTGGTGCGTAACGGACGCCATGTAGCGTCAGGTGGCGTTTGCGGCTTGCCGTCTGCACGCGACAGCACGACGGCGGCAGCCGGCCGCCAGAACATGTAGTGGTACTTGGCGTCGAAACAGGCGATCATCGCGTCCCCGCCGCTGACGTGCGCCAACGCGAGCATGCGCGCCGTTTGCATGAGATCGAGGCCGCGATCGGCGGCAAGGCGCAGCAGGCCCTCGTTCCATTGACGCAGGTCGTGATCGGTCCAGAACAGGGCACGGTTGGTCTGCTCATCGGTTCTGACGTCGCTGTCGAACCGGCCGAACCTCCTGACCTCTTCGAAGTCAGCAGCATATTCCTGACTACCCAGCGGACTCGGAGCGCCTGGGCGAAACTGGTTCGGGCTCTCCAGCGCAAGCGGCCGGATCCTCGACAATCGATACCCAAGCACTGGCCTCGTGGGATCGGGTTCAAAAACCCCTGGACCGAACCGAGGCTGCACGTGCTGGATCTCCGCGGTGCTGCCGTCATTCGCACGCATCGCAAGTATCGCGGTCGCAACCCGTTCGCCGAGGACGACGCCATTCGTCTTCGCAACGTTGTTCGGCAGCTTGGACAGATACTCCGCGTACCTCTTGTCTAGGTCTGCGACCTGCGTTGGCAATAACCCAACGAGTACGGCGTGAGCGGCCGTAGCGATCGCAGCTGCGGGTGCTGTCTCCTCAGGCGCCGTGAGCGCAATCGCGTACGGGCGGTAGTCGCCATGGATGGCCACGGCGACGTCATACATGGCCGCGTGCACGATTCCCATGTACACGGCCGCTTCGCCGGGAAACTTATCACCAACGCCGGCGGGCGGCGGCACGATCGCGCGTTGCGCTTCAAGGCTCCAGTCGGCAACCGGCGTCAGTGGCGCCTGCACAACCGCGGGTGATGTCTGACCTGCGACACGGAATGCGGCGGCCCCAATCGTAAGGAGGATCGAACCGACCGCGATGAGCGTCCCTTTCATTCGAATCTCCTAATCGGCTTGGGACAAAACCGCCGCCAATCGGCGACCCATCAAGCGATCCGCGCTGTCCGAAATGAGTGGCGGCAAATCGCCAGGCGTACAACGCGTTGAGCTTGTGTTGAGGCTGCCCGAACCAACGTTAACTGCAAGCGAAAACTGTGATAGGACTGTGATACGTGGCGTTCAAAACCTCGATTGGTATCGAGGCTTACGGGAGCACACGGAGTGATCGTTTTGGAGAGCGAAGTCGCTGAGAGCATGTGCGATAAGGTGTCTCGGAGTTGCTCGGCGTCTCTCGCCGGCTTCGCTTTCCAAGCGTGCTCCTTCAACCACTCGGACACTCTCCGTTTAGAGTCACCCGTTGGCGGGCAGTCAGTCACCAGAATATCGCGAACTCACCGCGATTGACTGGGCTTCCTGGTTCCCTTTCCACTCAGCAGCCTGCAAGCAAGTGTGGGAACGTCGCCCGTACTACAGCGCGCGGGCGGCCTCTCTCGCGTAGTAGGTGATGATCATGTCCGCCCCTGCCCGGCGGATCGATGTCAGCATCTCCATCATCGCGCGCGGCTCGTCGATCCAGCCGTTCCGCGCCGCCGCCTTGAGCATCGCGTATTCGCCGCTCACCTGATACGCGGCCGTGGGATAGCCGAACTCCGCCTTCACGCGCGCAATCACGTCGAGATACGCCAGCGCCGGCTTGACCATGACGATGTCGGCCCCCTCCTCGATGTCGAGCTCCACCTCGCGCAGCGCTTCCTCGACGTTGGGCGGATCCATCTGATGGGAGCGCCGGTCGCCGAAAGCCGGCGCCGAGTCGGCCGCCTCGCGGAACGGGCCGTAGAACGCCGAGCAGTACTTCGCCGCATACGACATGATCGCGGTGTCGGTGAACCCGGCGGCGTCCAGCGCCGTGCGGATCGCGCCCACGCGTCCGTCCATCATGTCGGAAGGGGCGACAACGTCGGCGCCGGCCGCCGCATGCGAGAGCGCCGCGCGGACCAGCTGATCGACGCTCGGGTCGTTGGCGATCTCCTCGTCCACCAGGATGCCGCAGTGGCCGTGTGACGTGTACTCGCAGAGGCAGACGTCCGTCACGACGAGCAGGCCGGGGACTTCGCGCTTGATCGCGCGCACGGCCGACTGCACGGGCGCATCGGGGTCCCAGGCGCCGGAGCCGACGGCGTCCTTCGCGTCGGGAAGCCCGAAGAGCAGCACCCCCGGAATCCCGTCCGCTTTGGCGGCGGACGCCTCCCGGACAGCCTCGTCCACCGACAACTGGAAAACCCCTGGCATCGATCCCACTTCGCGACGCTGCCCTTCACCCGTGCACACGAACAGCGGGTAGATGAACATCTCCGGCGACAGGCGCGTTTCGCGCACGAGGGAACGGATCGCCGCGGTGCGCCGGAGTCGCCGAGGCCGTCGGATGGGCCCGTCGCCGGACGCGTGTTGCTGACGCCCGGAGAGCGGCCCGGCATCGGCGCCGGTGCGTGGTTTCGTCGTCTTCGAACTCATGGCAGGCTTTCCGGCGTTGCCGTGAAGTGCCCGACCAGTGCGTCCACGAGATCGGGGATGGTGTAGCGCTCGGGCATCACAGTGGTGTGGATGCCGAGCTGGTGAGCGACCTCCGCGGTGACGGGGCCGATCGAGGCGACGACGACGGTGCGGAGCAGATCCGCCGCCTGGTCGCGACCGAGCAGGTCGGCGAAGTTCCGGACCGCCGAGGCGCTCGCGAAGGTCACGGCGTCGATCCGATGGTCGAGCAGCATGCGGTAGACGTCCGGCGCCCCTTCGGCGTCAGCTCGCTCCGGCACCGTGCGGTAAGCCACGACCTCGACCACCTCCGCGCCGGCCTCACGGAGGCCGTCGCCGAGCCGGTCGCGTGCGAGATCGCCGCGGGGAAGGAGCACCTTCGACGTCGCGAGGCTGCCCGTGGCGCGCATCGCGTCGAGCACCGCCTCGGCCCGGAACTCGGCCGGCGTCAGATCCACGCGGATGCCGTACCGCTGCAGGCGCGAACCCGTGGACGGCCCGACCGCGCACAGCCGCACGCCGTGGAGGTCGCGCACGTCGCCGCGGGCGAGCAGGCGGTGCATGAACTGATCGACCGCGTTGGCGCTGGTGAAGACGATCCAGTCGAAGCTCGACGCACGGGCGCAGGCCGCCTCGAGCTCCGAAGGATCCTCGGGCGGCACCATGCGGATGGACGGCGCGGCGATGGCCTCGGCGCCGCGCGCCTCGAGCATGTCGATGAGCTCGCCTGCCTGCTCGCGCGACCGCGTGACGATGATGCGCCGGCCCGAAAGCGGACGGTCGTCGTACCAGCGCAGGTGCGCGCGCAGACCGGCGACGGCGCCGATGATCATGAGCGCCGGGCCCCCGTCGGCGGCCAGGTCTCCGATGGTTGCGAGCGTCGCGTCGATCGTGCGCTGCGAGGGCAGCGTCGCGTCGTACACGAGCGCCGCCGCTTCTTCTCCGGGGCGTCCGTGCTGGATGAGCGTGCGGGACGCCTCGGCAATCTGCGCCGCCCCGGCGTAGCAGACGAGCGTGCCGTGCAGCCCGGCGAGCCGGCTCCAGTCCACGTCCGGCGCGGCCGATTCGTTCTCGTACCCCCGCACGAGCACCAGCACGTCCCCGGCGCCCGGGTAGGTGACCGGAATGCCGGCGTACGCCGGGCCGCCAATCGTGACCGGAATGCCGGGGACGAC
>JANPJN010000122.1:0-5381 GCA_031425515.1 Acidobacteriota bacterium
CTGCGCGGCGATGATGCCCTTCGCATCGCAGGCGCCCCGTCCATACAGGCGACGCCCTTCGAGACGGCTCGGAAAGAAGGGCGGCACGCAGTCGAAGTGCGTGGACAGAACGACCGCCGGCGGGTCCAGCGTGGCGATGACGTTCGCGCACCCTCGCTCGAGCGGCTGCTCGACGACGGTGTACCCGAGGTCGCGCAGGGCGCGGGCGAGCCAGACGCCAGCCGCCGCCTCCTGCCCGGTGGTCGAGTCGATGTCGATGAGCGTGCGCGCGAAGGCGACGGGATCGAACGGCATGCTCAGCGCAGCCCGTCTTCGAGCGCGGTCCTGGCATCGGTCTTCTCGTCGCGGTACTTGACGATGATCGGTGTGGCGACGGACAGGCCCCAGTCGCGCCCCGCGCCGGTCGTGACCGGGCGCGTTCCGGGCACGACGACCGCGCCTTCCGGGACGACGAGCGGGCCGTCCGACGGCCGGATGATGCGGCCGTTCGGGATGTCGTAGATGGGCGTCGAGCCGGTCAGGATCGTACCCGAGGCCAGCACGGCGCGCCGCTTGATAATCGCCCCTTCGTAGATGCCGCAGTTGCCTCCGACCAGGACGTCGTCTTCGATCACGACCGGCAGCGCGCCGACCGGCTCGAGCACGCCGCCAATCTGTGCCGCCGCGCTGACGTGTACGCGCTGGCCGATCTGCGCGCACGATCCGACGAGCGCGTGCGAGTCGATCATCGTCCCGTCGCCAACGTAGGCGCCGATGTTGATGTACATCGGAGGCATGCAGATCACTCCGCGGCCGAGGAACGCGCCGTCGCGGACGGTCGAGCCGCCGGGGACGATGCGCACGCCGCCGGCCGGGTCGAGACGCCGCAGCGGCAGCGTGTCCTTGTCGGCAAACGGCCAGCGCCCGTGATCGGCCGAGGCGTCTACGACGTCGCCGAACCGGAATCCGAGGAGGATGCCCTGCTTGACCCAGGTGTTGACGCGCCATCCCGTGGGGGCGGACGCGTCCGGCTCGGCGGCGCGCACCTCGCCGCTCGAGAGCGCGGCGCGCAGCCTGGCGAACACATCGCGTGCCGTGTCGCGGTCGGCGGTCGCGCCGGCGGCGACGAGCGCGGCGATGTCGGATTCAAGTGTGGTCATGCGTGGGTTCCGGACCGGTCGTGGAGCGGGGAACGGATCAGGCGCGGAAGGCGGCGGCGACCGTCAGGCCCAGGTCCCGCAGCACGCCGCCGATCCGCTCGCGTGAAGCGGCCGAAGGCGGCACGAGCGGCAGGCGATAGACCTCCTCGACGAGCCCCATCATCGCCATCGCCGCCTTGACCGGGATCGGGCTCGACTCGACGAAGTTGATCTGCATGAGCGGCAGCAGCCGGTGGTGCAGCGCGCGCGCACCCGCGAAGTCGCCGGCCTCCGCCAGTTCCACCATGCGCGCCATCTCGGCGGGCACTTCGTTGGAGGCCACCGAAATGATGCCGCGGCCGCCGATCGACATCACCGGCAGCGTCAGCGCGTCGTCTCCCGACAGGACCAGGAACGTCTCAGGCAGCGCGCGGCGCAGCTCGCACATCTGCGTGACGTTGCCCGACGCCTCCTTCACGCCGATGATGCCGGGGACGGCGGAGAGCCGCACGACCGTCGCGACGTCGATGTTGCAGCCCGTGCGGCCGGGGACGTTGTAGAGCACGATCGGGAGCGGGACCGCCTGCGCGATCGCCTGATAGTGCTGGAAGAGCCCTTCCTGCGTCGGCTTGTTGTAGTACGGCGCTACCGACAGGATGCCGTCGGCCCCGGCGCTCGCCATCTCGAGCGCGCTCTCGATCACCTCACGCGTGTCGTAGCCCCCGGCGCCCGCGAGCACCGGCACCTGGCCGCGCGCCTCCTCGACTACGAGCGCGACGACCCGGCGCCGCTCGGCGGCGCTGAGCGTCGGGGTCTCTCCCGTGGTCCCGCACGGCACCAGGAAGTGGATCCCCGCGTCGATCTGCCGCCGCGCGAGCCGCCGAACACCCGCTTCGTCCAGCGCGCCGCCCGTCGTGAACGGTGTGACCAGCGCCGTGCCGCATCCCGTGAACCGGTCTCGCATCAAGCCCCCGAAGAGAATCCGAAGAAGGAAATCTACGATACCTCTGCCCGCCTGATTCAGGAAGTGGGCTGAGCCGAATCAGTCAATCCGAGGCGGAAACCGCTCCGCACGCCGGAAAATCGCGCTCCGGCTTACCGTCAGGGCACACGGCGCGCCGCCATTCAGGCCGGCGCGCCCTGTCGTCGGCCTGCGCCACGATTTTCGCGATCCGTACCGGCGTGCTCCGCATCGTTTCCGCCCCGGACCGACCGAATCGGCTCCTGTTCGGGAGATTCGAGAGCGCGCTATATTCCCAGCACATCACGCATTCCGTACCAGCCGGTCCGGCCGTGCACCCAGCGGGCGGCCTGAAGGGCGCCGCGGGCGAAGCCGGTGCGATCGCGGGCGGTGTGGGTCAGCGTAATCGTTTCCGACGTGGCGTCGAAGCCCACTGTGTGCGTGCCCGGAATCGACCCGGCGCGGGTGGACGACATGTCGATCGGTCGATCGTACCCGCGGCCGCATACGGCGGCCTCGATCGCGAGCGCCGTTCCTGACGGCGCGTCGCGCTTGGCGGCGTGATGCGCCTCGTGGATCCAGGCGCCGAAGTCGCCGCTCGGCCCCATCAGCTCCGCGGCCCGCTCGGCCAGCGCGAGAAAGAGGTTCACACCCAGCGCGAAATTGGCGGCCGCCACCACGCCGATGCCACCGGCCGACGCGGCACGGCGGACCTCCGCTTCCTGCGCGGACCAGCCGGTCGTCCCGATGACCACGCTGATGCCCTGCTCGGCGAGCCGCCGGACGTTGCCCGGCACGGCGTCGGCAATCGAGAAATCAATCGCCACGTCGGCGGCCGGCCACGTCGCCGGGGCCTCTCCCTGCGCCGGGTCCACGCGCGCGACGACCTCCATGTCGTATTCGGCGGCGAGCGCGTCCACCATCCGCCCCATGCGGCCGTAGCCGAGCAGTAGCAGTCGCATGCTGGTCAGGAGCGCCGGACTCCCGCCTCCTGAAAGAACTCCTGGTGCAGCCGTCCCATGGCGGCGGCGAGATCCGCGTCGCTCAGGACGATCGTGACGTTCCGGCGCGAGGCGGCCTGCGAGACCATCCGGACGCGGAAGCGCTCGAGCGCACCGATCACCCGCGCCGCAATGCGCGGATCGGACCGCAGATTGTCGCCCACGGCGCACAGGATCGCCAGCTCGCCCTCGACTCGTACTTCCGCGAACTCCCGCAGCGCACCCACGATCAGGTCGAGCCCGCGATCGTCGTCCACGGTCACCGACACCGACACCTCGGAGGTCGTCACCACATCGACGGCGGTCCGGAAGCGCTCGAACACTTCGAACACGCGCCGCAGGAACCCGTGCGCCATCAGCATCCGCGTGGACGTGATCTCGATCATCGTCACGCGGCGCTTGCACGCGACCGCTGCCAGCGGGCGTGTGGCCGGCGGGGGATCGGCGGTGATGGTGGTGCCCTTACCGTCGGCGCGGCGGCTGTTCAGAATCCGCACCGGAATGTCCTTGGCGACGGCTGGAAGGATGGTGCTCGGGTGCAGGACCTTGGCGCCGAAGTACGCGAGCTCCGAGGCTTCGCCGAACGACAGGTGGGGGACGACGTGCGGGTGCTCGACGATGCGCGGGTCGGCGGTGAGCATGCCGTCCACGTCGGTCCAGATCTGAATCTCGCGTGCGTCGAGCGCCGCGCCGACGATGGCGGCCGAGTAGTCCGAGCCTCCGCGCCCGAGGGTCGTCGTCACGCCCACGGTTGTGGCGCCGACGAAGCCGCCGAGGACCGGCACCTTCCCCTCCGCCACGCGCGGGACGATCTCGCGCGCCACCGCCTCGCGGGTTTCGTCCACGAGCGGCGCCGCCGCCGTGTGCGCGCCGTCGGTCACGATCGCGCGGCGCGCGTCCACCCACGCGGTCGCGACACCGGCGTGCTCGAGCGCGGCGGCCATGATCCGGCTGTTCATCAGCTCGCCGGTGCAGACGATGGCGTCGTGGGCGCTTGGAGAGGCGGCGCGGAGGATGCCGGTGGCCTTGAGGAGCGCGCGGAGATCGTCGAGCTGGGCGGCGATCTCGGTGAGCACGCCGCTGGCGGCCTCCGGCGGCAGCAGCCGCTCGACCGCTTCGAAGTGCCGGCGCGAGAGATCCGCGACGCCGTTGAGCACGTGCGCGTCCCGCCGCTGGCCGGCCGCCTCGGTCAGCTCGAGGAGCCGATCCGTGACGCCGCTCATGGCCGAGACGATCACGACCGGAGGCAGCCCCGAGCTCGCCCGGGCCGCCTTGACGATCCCGACCACGCGCGAGATGGCCTCCGCATCGGCGACGGACGTGCCGCCGAACTTCATCACGATGGGTCCGGTCAGTTCCATGGCTATTGGGCCTCCAGCAGGCCTTCCGCCTGGAGGAGCTCGGCGTTGAGCACCGCCGCGCCGGCGGCGCCGCGGATGGTGGTGTGGCCGAGCGCGATGAACTTGATGTCGAGGACCGGGCACCGGCGGATGCGGCCGACCGTGACCGTCATGCCGCCGTCGCGCTCGGCGTCCAGTCTGGGCTGCGGGCGGTTGTTCTCTTCGAGCCAGACGATTGGCGCCGCCGGGGCGAGGGGCAGCCCCAGCTCCTGCGGGCGACCACGGAACGACCGCAGCGCGTCGATGACCTGCTCGACCGACGGCTTCGCCTCCAGCGCGACGGAAATGCTTTCCGTGTGTCCGTCGATCACCGGCACGCGCGTGGTCTGGGCGCTCACGACCACCGGGTGGGGAGTGACGCTGCCGTTACCCAGCGTGCCCAGGATCTTCTGGGTCTCGCTCTCGACCTTCTCTTCTTCACCCGAGATGAAGGGGACGACGTTGCCGAGGATGTCGAGGGAGGGGACTCCGGGGTATCCCGCGCCAGAGACCGCCTGGAGCGTGGTGACCATGACCGAGCGCAGGCCGAACTGCCGGAGCGGCGCGAGCGCCAGCGACAGTACGACCGTCGAGCAGTTCGGGTTGGTGATGATGGCGCCGCGCCAGCCGCGCTCGCGGCGCTGTGCGTCGAGGAGCGCCAGGTGATCGGCGTTGACCTCCGGGATGAGCAGCGGCACGAGCGGGTCCATCCGGTAGCTTTTCGCGTTGCTGATCACCAGGTGGCCGGCCTTTGCGAAGGCCGGCTCGATGTCGTTCGCGGCGCCGGCGTCGAGGGCGGAGAACATCAGCTTCGGGCCGCTCGCGGGGGGCGTGCAGGCGTTGACGCGCATGCCGCGGAGCGCCTCCGGCATCGGCTTCGACAGCCGCCAGGTCGCAGCGTCGGCGTACGTCTTGCCTTCCG
>JANPJN010000123.1:0-12480 GCA_031425515.1 Acidobacteriota bacterium
AAGGTCGTGCAGGGCGCGCAGCACAAGGTGTACTTCACCCAGGGGCACGGCGAGAAGTCGGTTGACGCCAGCGAGCGCGGCGGCTACAGCTCGATCGGCACGTCGCTCACCTCTGATAATTTCCTGACCGACACGCTCGTGCTCGCTCAGCAGAAAGACGTGCCCGCCGACGCATCGATTCTCGTCGTCGCCGGCCCGAAGACCGACTTCTTCCCCGCGGAGATCGAAGCGTTCGAGCGGTACCTGGCCAGGGGCGGGAAAGTTCTGTTCCTGCTCGATCCCCCGGACCGCGCCGACGCCGCCGAGGTCACGAACCTCGCCGCCCTGCTGCAGAAGTGGGGCATCGAGATCGGAACCAACGTGGTCGTGGACGTGAGCGGGATGGGTCAGTTGCTCGGAACCGACGTGTCGGTGCCGGTGGCCGTGAAGTACGAGCCCCACCCCATCACCGAGCGCTTCAATCTGCTCACGGCCTACCCGCTGGCCCGGTCGGTGACCGCGACCAGCGGCGGCGCGAACGGACGGACGGCGCAGGCGCTCGTGAACACGAGCCCCAACAGCTGGGCCGAGACGAACATCAAGGAGCTCACGACGAGCGGCAAGGTGGCGCGGGAGCTGGACAAGGGGGACAAGGCGGGCCCGGTTTCGCTCGCGGCTGCCGTATCGGCCCCGGCGGAGGCTGCCACCCCGGCCGATCCCACAAAGCCGGCGGACGTCAGCAAGCCCGAGACGCGCATCGCGGTGTTCGGCGATTCGGATTTCGTGACCAACGGGTATCTCGGCATTCCCGGAAACCGAGACCTCTTCCTCAACACCATCAACTGGCTAGCGCAGCAGGAGAACCTGATCTCGATCCGTCCGCGCGAGGCCGGGTCGAGCACGCTGTCGATGACGGCGGACGGCGCACGCCGGATCTTCTGGCTGTCGGTCCTGATCATCCCGGGACTGATCCTGGCAGCCGGCGTCCAGACCTGGTGGCGGAGGCGATAGTGCGCGGATTCCGCGGTCTCATCCTGCTCGTCGTCGTCGCGCTCCCGCTCTTCTGGTTCACGTACCGGGAATCGAAGAAGGGCCCGGTCGAGACGGGCGAGAAGCACGACAAGCTGTTCAGCGTCGGCGCGGACGCGATCGACGAGCTGGAGATCAGGTCCGACGCCGGTGAGCAGACGAAGCTCCAGCGGAAGGGCGGCGCGTGGGCGATCGTGCAGCCCGCCGTCGCGGCGCAGCCAGACGAGGCGACGGTGTCGGGCATCACCGCCAACCTGGCGTCGATGGAAGTGCAGCGGGTCATCGACGAGAACCCCACCGATGTCGCGCAGTTCGGGCTCGCGACGCCCCGCGTCGAGGTCGCCTTCAAGGCGGCAGGCCAGCAGCACCGGCTCCAGATCGGGCAGAAGACGCCGTCCGGCACCGATGTCTACGCGCGGCTGGCCGATCAGAAGCGGGTCTTCCTGGTGTCGTCATTTCTCGAGTCCTCGTTCAACAAGAGCGCCTTCGATCTGCAGGACAAGTCCGTCATCAAGGTCGATCGGGACAAGGTCGATGCCCTGTCGATCGCCACAGCCGGCGGCGACACGACATTCGCGAAGGTGAACGGCGAGTGGGCGCTCAAGACGCCGGTGGAGGGCCGGGCGGAGTTCAGCGCGGTGGACGGCCTGGTCTCCCGGCTCGGCGGCCTCCAGATGAAGTCCATCGTGTCGGGTCCGCCCCCCGCGGGTAATTACGGCCTGGACAAGCCGGCGGCGACGGTGCGGATCGGGTCGGGCTCTTCGCAGGCCACGCTCGTGGTCGGCGCGGCTGCGGCCGACGGCGCAGTCTACGCGCGCGACCTCTCCCGTCCGGCGGTCTTCACTATCGAGTCTTCCCTGCTCGACGATCTCAGGAAAGACGCTGCAGAGTACCGACAGAAGGATCTCTTCGACGCACGCGCCTTCAACACGAAGAGGCTGGAGATCACCCGCAACGGTCAGACCAGTACGTTCGAAAAGACGACGACGAAGGACAAGGACGGGAAGGAGACCGAGACGTGGCGACAGACCACGCCTACGGCGCGTAACGTGGACGCGGCCACGATCGAGGTCCTGATCTCGGCGGCCACCGGCGCGCGCGCCACGTCGTTTGCGCCGTCCGGTGCGAAGACGGGGCTCGACACCCCCGAGCTCTCCGTCGCGCTCCAGTACGACGAGAACAAGAACGAGAAGGTCGTCTTCAGCCGCAGCGACGGCACGGTGTACGCCGGCCGCACCGGGTCGTCGGGCACCGCCATCGTGGACGCCGCGGTCCTCGACGGCATCGTCAAGGCGCTCGACGCGGTGAAGTAAGCGCCCCCGCCGCAACCACGCCGCTTACAATGGGCGTGTGCGCGGCCTTTCCTGGATCCTCGTGGCGCTCGGGCTCATCGGTCTGGTGGGGACCGGCGTCTGGTACTACGGTGCGCCGCCAGCCGAGCATCGTGCGGCCGAAACCAAGGCTCCTGTCCAGGTCGCCTGGCTCTATCAGCTCTACAGCCAGAACCCGGCCGAAGCGGCCGCCGCCGCGGATTATGTCCGCACGCTTGGTCCGGGCGCGCTGCCTCTCATCCACGCCACCCTGCAGGATCCCGCCGCCAGCCCCGAGCGGGTCAAGGCAGCGATCAAGGCGTGCGCGCTCCTCGGTCCGGACGCCGCCCCGGCCGTGGAGGAGGTCGCTGAATCGCTCCTCGACCCGACGCTCACCTCGGAGGCCGCGGCTGCGCTGAGCTTCATGGGGCCTGGGGCATTCCCGCCGCTCAAGCAGGCCATGTCGAGCAGCGATGCGGCCATCCGCCGGGAGGCGCTCCGCTCCATCGGCAAGCTCCGCGAGCGCGCTCCCCTGGCGGCCCGCGACGTCGTCCCTCTACTCGTGGACGGCATGGGAGATACCGACGCCGGTGTGAGGGCGGTGGCGGCCACCTATCTGGGCATCGTGCACGAGGATGCGCCCGAGTCCGTCCGGGTGCTGACTGAAGGTCTGCAGGATCCAGACACCGATGTGCGCCGCGCGGCGGCGGGCGCGCTCGCGGCGTTCGGATCCGGCGCAGAGCCCGCGCTGCCCGCCCTTCGCAAGGCTGCCGGGGATCCCGACCCCGAAGTCGCGCGCGAAGCAGGGGTCACGCTCGTCAAGCTCCAGCCGGCGAAGTGACGTAGCGCGGCGCTCGTCAGAAGAGCGCCGACGCGAAAGCGATCAGCGCGTCCGGAGTTCCCTGAAGGCCGCCGCCCTGCGCGAGGTCCGGCCGGCCGCCGCCCTTGCCGCCGAAGGCATCCACCAGACGCGCCAGCGCCGCCGCACAGTCGAACGGCGCTCCCGCCGCGCGCGCGATGACCGCCGCCGCGGGTGCGGGCGTGCCGAAGAGGATGGCCACATGATCGGGACGCGCGGCAATCGCGGATGCAATCGTTTACAGCCCGGCGGGGTCCCAGCCATCGAGGCACGCGACCACCAGCGCGACGCCGTCGCGGCGGGTGGCCTGAGCGGCCAGTGCGTCTGCCTCGAAGCCGGCAAGGCGCGACCGCGCCTCCTTGAGCTGACGGCGAACATCTTTCGTTTCCGTCTGCAGGCGTTCGATACCGGCCGGCAATTCTCCGGGGAGCGCGGACACGAGCCGAACGCTGGCGGCGATCGCGTCGCGCTGCACGCGAAACGTCCGGAGCGCTCGTCCCCCGCATACGAACTCGATCCGGCTGCCGCCGCGGAATTTCTCCGACGCCGTCACGGCCACCACCCCCACCGCACCGGTCCTGGCGACGTGCGTACCGCCGCAGGCCGAAACATCGAAGCCTTCGATGTCGATGAGCCGCAGCTCTCCCTCGCGTGACGATTCTTTCCTGAGCGACAGGGCGGCAGCCTCGGCGGCGTCGGCGAACCTGATGGCCACCGGTCTGTTGTCCCAGATGATGCGATTGGCTTCGTCTTCGGCCAGGTCGATCTCGCGCGCCGAGACGACGCGGGCGAGATCCAGCGTCGCGGTCGAGGCTCCGAAGTGCACGCTCTCGGTCCGAATATGCAGCAGCCGGTCGAAGGCGGCCGACAACAGGTGCTGCCCGGTGTGCTGCTGCATGTGGTCGAACCGGCGCACCCAGTCCACCGTGCCGTGGACGGGACCGGATGGCAGCGGGCGGTCGAGCACATGGAGCACGGCGCGGTCGTCGCGCTCGACGACCGACAGGACATTCGCCTCACCCAGCCGGCCGGTGTCGAAGGGCTGGCCTCCGGATGTCGGATAGAAGGCCGTGCGGTCGAGCACCACCGCGGGACTGCCCTCGTGCTCGGTCACCTCCGTGACCGTGGCGTCGAAGGCGGTGAGGTACGGGTCGGTGTAGTAGAGCCGGGGCGTCATGGCTGCACCCGCGGGGTGCGGAGCACGGGATCCGGAAGCCCCGCTTCCTCGAAGCCACGGGCGCGAATCCGGCAACTGTCGCAGGCGCGGCAGGGCTCCCCGCCGGGCCCCGGATCGTAGCAACTGTGGGTGAGCTCGTAGCGGAGCCCCAGCGTCCCGCCGCGACGGATGATGTCGGCCTTGGACAGGTGCAGCAGCGGCGCCAGGATGCGCAGCGCGTGCCCTTCGACTCCGGCCTTTGTCGCGAGGGCCGCGAGCGCCTCGAACGCCGCCAGATACTCGGGCCGGCAATCCGGGTAGCCCGAATAGTCCAGGGCATTCACACCCAGCACGATCGCGCGCGCGTCGAGGACCTCCGCCCAGCCCATCGCCAGCGAGAGAAAAATCGTGTTCCTGGCCGGCACGTAGGTGGACGGAATGTCGGTCGCGTCGATCGCGCGCGACTTCGGCACCGTGCCGGCGCCGACGAGCGACGAGCCGCCGAACGCCGCCAGGTTCACGTCGAGCTCGATGTGTGCCGCGACGCCAAGGTCCCTGGCGACGTCGCGGGCGGCCGCCACCTCGCGCGCATGGATCTGACCGTAGCGGACCGTCAGCGCGTGGAGGGCGTAGCCGTCGGCGCGTGCCTCCGCACCCGCGGTGTATGAATCGAGCCCGCCGCTCAGCAGCAGGACTGCGCGCTTTGGCATGTCCCGTCCGTCCTGATGGCCGGGCGTCCGGCCTGGCGCCACCTCAGACGCCACGCACGTCCGCGCCCCAGATGTATTTGTGCGTCTGGAGCTGGAGCCGCACACGCAGCCGATCCTCGAGAATCCAGGCCGCGAGGTCCCTGGAGGGCAGCACCCCGTGCACCGGCGAAAACAGTACGGCCGCGGTGCGTGCGGTCAGATCGTGCTCGGCGACGACCTCTCGCGCGAACTCGTAATCGGCGCGGTCCCGGATCACGAACTTCACCTCGTCGTGCGGCGCGAGCAGCGACAGGTTCTCCCAGTGGTTCCTCGCCGACTCGCCGCTGCCAGGGCACTTGACGTCCACGATCCTGATCACCGGGGCCGGCACGTCCGCGATGCTCAGGTGCCCGCCGGTCTCCACCATCACGGTGCGTCCCGCATCCAACAGACGCTGCATGAGGGGATACACGTCCTTCTGCAGCAGCGGTTCGCCGCCCGTGAGCTCGACGAGATCGCACCCGAAACTGTCCACGCGCGCCAGGACCGCGTCGAGCGACATCTTCTGCCCCTCCGCGAAGGCATACGGCGTGTCGCACCAGGTGCAGCGCAGGTCGCACGCCGTGAGGCGCACGAACACGCACGGTCGCCCCGAGTGGGTGGATTCCCCCTGGATCGAGTGGAAGATCTCGTTGATGGTGAGCATCGGCGGTACGAACCTGAACCTCCTATTCTACCCGCGGCCGCCTCGTGTTCTAAAATACCGGCATGGCGAAGCCGCTCTTCTACTGGAAGCCCACCTGAACGACCTGCCGCAAAGCCAGAAGTTATCTGGACGAGCTCGGCCTGGAGATCGAAGAACGCGACATCAACCGCGATCCGCCCGATCGCGCCTTTCTCGAACGGCACATCGACGCCGCTCGATTTCTCGACTTCGTCAGCACTCGGAGCCCGGTCTTCAAGACACGGCCGCTCCCGAGGACGAAGGCGGAAGCCATCGACCTGATGATGGAGCAGCCCAACCTGATCAAACGACCGGTTCTGGTGCGCGGGTCGAAGGCGACCTTCGGCTTTCGCAAAGACGACTACGGCCGTGGCTGATGGCGTCCGTATCGGCACGTCGGGATGGAGCTATCCCGCCGGACAGGGCACGTGGAACGGGATCTTCTACCCGGTGCCGCCCGGGCGCCGGAGCCGTGCCGGCGGGGGCTTCGACGAGCTCCGGTTCTACGCGGAGCATTTCGACACGGTCGAGATCAACTCGACCTTCTACGGCGTGCCGACGCCAGCGGCCGCACGAGGATGGGCGGAACGCACGCCGCCGAACTTCGAGTTCTCCCTGAAGCTGTACCAGAAATTTACGCATCCCGGGATGTTCCGGAAGGCGACGGGACAGGACCCCTGGGACCTCACCCAGGGCGATGTCGATGCCTTCCGCACCGGTATCGATCCCGTCGCGGCCGCCGGAAAGCTCGGAGCCCTTCTCGCCCAGTTTCCCGCAAGCTTTCGGAACGAGCCCGATAATCTCGCCTACATCGACTGGCTCCTCGAACGATTCCGCGGCTATCAGCTCGCCCTGGAACTGCGCCATCGCAGCTGGAGCGACGAGCCGGCCGACACGCTGCGCCTGCTCGACTCGGCCGGCGCCGCCTGGGCGCAGATCGATGAACCGAAGTTCCAGTCTTCGATCAGGCAGGACCTGCGGCCGAACGTCAGTACTTTCTACTACCTGCGGCTGCACGGCCGCAACGCGGCCCAGTGGTGGGATCACCAGGCGTCGGAGGATCGTTACAACTACCTCTACTCCGCCTCGGAGCTGCAGCCGTTCGCCGACGCCGCGCGCGAAGCCTCACGGGAGGTGAAGAAAGCGTATCTCTACGCGAACAACCATTTCTCGGCGAAGTCGGTCGCCAACGCCGCCATCCTGAAGCACGAGCTCGGACAGCTCGTTCCCGGCGAATACCCCGAAGCCTTCGTCGATCGCTACCCCGACCTCAAGGGCATCGTCAGGGTTTTGCCGCCGCCTCCTTCACGAACGCCCGCTTGAGGATGTCGGTCACTTCGATCTTGTCCACGACTTCCATCCCCTTGATCACCTTTCCGAAGACGGTGTACTTCCCGTCGAAGTCCGGATGGGGTTTCGTGACGATGAAGAACTGGCTGTCGGCCCCCTTTGCATCCGTCCCCGGATACGCCATCGAGACCGCGCCCCGCACGTGCCGGCGCTTCTTCGTGATCTCCGACGCACCGATCGGCTTCCCGCTGCTCGCCCGTCCCCACCAGTCACGCATCGCCATGTTGCGCGTCGTGGGATCGCCGACCTGAATCAGGCTGTACTCCGCGCGGTGGAAGCGCAGGCCGTGGTAGAAGTTCCGCTTCACCAGCGCCACAATCTGCGCGACGGTCTTCGGCGCCTCTTCGGGATACGTCTCGATCTCGATCGCCCCTTTGACCGTCTCGAGGACGATCACCGGGCCCGCACCCGGCGAGGTCTGCCGCGCGGCGGTCGGAAGCGCCACGAGAATCAATGCCGTGAGCGCCGCCCCGGCCACAATCGCGACGCTTTTGTTCGATCGCATCTGTCTGGTCATGATCGTCCTACCCTGTTGACGCCGATTCTGGGGCACAGGTCCACCACCACGCAACTCCCGCACAGCGGGTAGACCGGCCGGCACACGTTCTGCCCCCACGTCACGAGATACAGATTGATGAGCGGCCACCACTTGCGGTGCGCCGCCCGATATAGCGCCTGTTCGGTCTCGTCCGGCGTGCGCGTCGCCACCCAGCCCAGGCGGTTCGCGATGCGATGCACGTGCGTGTCGACGCAGATGTTGTCGGGGCTCCGGTGCGCGAGGATCAATAGCAGGTTCGCCGTCTTCCGGCCGACCCCGGGCAGCGTCAACAGCTCCTCCATCGTCTCTGGCACGCGTCCGCCGAAACGGGACAGCAGCAGTTCGCACGTCCGCAGCACGTGCACGGCCTTGTGGCGATAGAAGCTGACCGGATAGATCAGCTTCTCGATCTCGTCTGGCGACAGCTTCAACATCGTCCGCGGCGTTCGGGCGACGCGGAACAGGCGTGTCGAGGCGGCATGCGTGACGGCGTCCTTCGTCTGCGCCGACAGCATCGTCGCAATGAGAATCTGGAACGGATCCTCCTGCTGTTCCTCCGCGATCTTCTCGACCGCGAGCGCGTCGAGGCCATCGATCGCGATCGCCAGGCGCCGCATGACCGCCCGGATCCGTCCACGCGGCACGACCGGCTGCGGCCGGAGCGTCATACGGGCGTGAGGGGCGGCTTGCCGTCGAGCACGGCCAGCACGTTGCTGACGGCGAGGTCCGCCATCGCGGTCCGGGTTTCCCGCGTCGCGCTCCCGAGATGCGGCGCGAGCACGACGTTCTCGAGTGGGAGCAGCCCGGGGTGGATCGTTGGCTCCTTCTCGAAGACATCGAGCGCGGCCGCCGAGATCAGACGTTCGGTGAGGGCCCAGACGAGCGCCTCCTCGTCCACGATCGTGCCACGTGCCGTGTTCACGAGGATGGCGGTCCGCTTCATCCGCGCGAGGGCGCGCCGGTCGATCATGTGGCGGGTCCCGGCGTTGCCAGGCGTGTGGATGGAGATCACGTCCGAGCTGACGAGGAGCTCGTCGAGCGACATGTCGTGCTTCGCGAATACCGCCGTCATGCCGAACGCGGGCGCCTTCGCCGCAACCGCGCGGCCGATCCGGCCGCGTCCGATGATCCCGAGCTGCTTGCCGCGCAGCTCCGTGCCGAGCATGAAGTCCAGCGCCCAGCCCTTCCACTCCCCGCGGCGCACGAGGCGTTCCCCCTCGCCAATCCGCCGGGCGGCCGCCAGGATCAGGGCCCACGTCAGCTCCGCCGTCGCTTCGGTGAGGACGTCCGGCGTATTCGTGACGACCGCTCCCCTCGCCTTGATCGACGGCACGTCGAGGTTGTCGTACCCCACGGCGATGTTGGCGACTACCGCGAGGTCAGGGGCGTTCTCGATCACCGCTCCGTCCACGCGATCCGTCAGCAGGCAGATGAGCGCGCGCTTGCCCGCGACGCGCTGCTTCAGTTCGTCAGGCGGAATCGCGCCGGGGCCCTCGTACAGGTCGAGGTCGCAGGCCGCCTGCAGGCGGGCCAGAGGTGCCGAGGGAATCCGGCGGGTCAGCAGCACCGATCGCATCGACAGGCAGCTCCGATCAGTGGCCGTGCGACTGGCAGTAGCCGCAGTGATTGCAGGCGACCGCGGGTTCGATGAGGCATGGCCCGTCCGACTCGGGCAGCGCATACCGCTGGTGGCTCATATGGACCGCGAGTCGCACGGGCGCATTCGCGTGCGCCCCGATCGCCGGCGTCGCGAACCGGCGCGCCAGCGCCTCACGCACCATCTCGCGCAGCGCGTCTTCGTTCATTCGTCGTCTCTGTACTCGAGGCTGTCCACGATCCCGATGATCGCGGCATCGACCGGCGCTGCCTTCTTCCCGAGCGCCGCGCCCGCGGCCTTGCCTTCAATCACCACCAGCACCCGCTCGCCGACGCCGGCGCCCACCGAGTCTATCGCCAGCAGCGTCGTCCCACGCAGTTCTCCGCCGGGGGTCTCCGGCTGCACCAGCAGCAGTTTCGCCCCTTCGAGCTTGCGGTTCTTGTGAGACGACACGACGGTCCCGACGACGCGGCAGAGGTGCATGGGGTTAGGTCGCGGTGCCCACTACGGGCCTGGTTTTCGCGGAGTTTCCCGCGCCGGCGCCACGTCGAAGTGGTCCACGATGCCGATGACGGCGGCGTCCGTCGGCGGTTCGGCCGGGTAGAAAGGGTAGGCGGCTTCGCGGCCGCGCACGAAGAAGACGCACTCGCCCACGCCGGCGCCCACGGAGTCGGTGGCCACCAGCGTCCGGCCGACATCCCCGCCCGAGGCCGAGATCGGCTGGAGCACCAGCAGCGGCACCCCCGAGAGATTGGCGTCTTTCACGCTCGAGACGATTTCGCCGATCACGCGCGCGAGCTGCACGGGTTCTTAGTCCCTGACCTGAATGGTATCGATGATGCCGACGATGGCGGCGTCCACCGGGCAGTCTTTCATGCCGGAGGCCATGCGCGCCGAGCTGCCCGTGACGATGAGGACGGTTTCGCCGAAGCCGGCGTCCACTGTGTCGACCGCCACGAGATAGCTGCCCTCTGGCTTGCCGTGCGGATCCATCGGTCGCGCGATGAGCAGCTTGCTGCTGACCAGACGCTCATCCTTGCGGGTCGCCACGACGGTGCCGACCACTTTCGCGACGATCATTTCGCGGCAGTCGCGGTCTTGCCGATCGGGAGCACGTCTTCGAGGTTCGCGTGCGGCCGCGGGATGACGTGGACCGACACCAGTTCGCCCACGCGCCGCGCCGCCGCGGCACCGGCATCGGTGGCCGCCTTGACGGCCGCCACGTCGCCGCGAACGATCGCCGTCACGTAGCCGGCGCCGATCTTCTCCCATCCGACGAGGGTGACCTTCGCGGCTTTGACCATCGCGTCGGCCGCCTCGATCATCGCGACGAACCCTTTCGTCTCGACCATGCCGAGCGCCTCACCCATGCTCCTGCTCCTTCGGGATCTACTTGAGATGCCTGACCGCGTCTTCGATCAGCGTCGTCAACTCGCGGTATGTTAGCCGAATTTCCTCGTCCGGACCTATCGCGCCGGGGCGGCCGGGCACGAGCCGCGCGCCGCCGGACCCCGGGGGGGCGAAGACGACCTGGCAGTCCGCCGCCTCGGACTCGGAGCCGGCCACCGGGTCGGCGCAGATCGGGGCGGGGGACGTAATCCCGTAGCGTCCGCGCAGCCCCTGGAGCCGGACGACCTCGTCGCGCGAGAGCAGGCGCTCGCCGCCGAGCATGCGCGCGACGAAGCTGATGTTGGCGAAATGCTCAATCGTTTCCATCTTGTAGTACGCCGAGAAGAGGTCGGCCCCGAGCGTGAGTGCGCCGTGGTTGGCGAGCAGCATCCCATCGTGCGCCTTCACGTACTTGCGGACGGCCTCCGGCAGCTCCTTCGTCGACGGGGTCGCGTACTCGGCGATGGGAATGCTGCCGAGCGTGGTCACGACCTCCGCGAGCACGGCACGGTCGAGTGGAATGCCAGCCACCGCAAAAGCGGTCGCGACGGGAGGATGGGCGTGCACCACCGCCTGGATCTCGGGCCGCTGACGGTACACCTCCAGGTGCATCTGGATCTCGGAGGAGGGGTTGCGCGCGCCCTGGAGCTTGCGGCCTTCGAGGTCGGTAATGCACATCATCCCGACGTCCATGAAGCCCTTGCACACACCGGTCGGCGTCATCAGCAGACGGCGGTCGTCGAGCCGCACGCTGATGTTCCCGTCGTTCGACGCGGTATAGCCGCGCGCGTACAGCCGGCGGCCGACTTCGACGATGTCGGCGCGGAGCGTGTCTTCAGACGACATGGGCGGACGTGGACCCGCTCAGCGTTGCTGCCACTCGCGGCGGCACTTCTCGGAGCAGAAGTATTTCGCCGACGTGCCCGTGCCGAGCTCGAGCGCCTGACCGGGGACGACGAAAACGCCACAGACAGGATCGCGGACGAGCCCGACGCTCTGCTGCTGCGGCGTGTCGCGGCGGTAGCCGGCGCCCTGGAGCACGCCGTTGAGCAGCCGGGACAGCGCCCGGACGATGAAGAAGATCAGGATGGCCCAGAGGAGCAGCTTTGCCATGGGTCTACTGAGGCTGGGACGCGGGAGCCGGTGCGGCGCCGACCTGACCCTGGTGCGCGGCGCGCAGGCCATCCAGCCCGCGCTTGGCGACGGCCGCTTCTTCGCTGGCCGGGGCGAGGTCGAGCACGCGCTGCCACGCCTGCTCCGCACCCTTGAGGTCCTGCTTGCCGAACGCGCGGACAATGCCGACGTTGAGGAGTGTCTTGGAGTGCTTCGGATCGACCGCGAGTGATTCGTCGAACTGTGCGAGGGCGCGATCGGGCTGATTCGAATAGTAGTAGGCGATGCCGAGATCCGTGCTGGCGTTCACGTTCTTTGGATCGATCGTCAGCGCGGCCTCGTACCAGCGGCGGGCCTCCTCGTAGCGTTCGGCGTCGAAGTAGAGGTTGCCGAGCTGGACGCGCGTCTCGGCGTCGGCGGGACTGCGCTCGGCTGTCGTCCGGAGCGCCGCGGCGCGCGACTCGTCGAAGACTGGCGGCGCCTGTGTGCCGGGGGCCGAGCCCTGGGCCGGCGCTGCCGCCGCGGCCGGCGTCGCCGGTGCGGCATCCCGGGGGGACTGCTGTGTTCCGATGATCCAGCCCACGAGGAGGCCGAAGAAAATGCCGGCAACGCCAAATACGATGGATTCTTTACGCATTTCTGGAAGGGAACGGCTGCGGTCCCGGATGACGCAATCTTAGCAACTCGCCTCCGGCCCGTCCACAGACAGCCCTGACGGGCCGCCTGTCCCGCCGATCCGGCTGCCGG
>JANPJN010000124.1:0-4649 GCA_031425515.1 Acidobacteriota bacterium
GATGGGCGTCCTGCTCCACGAAGGCATCGGCGACACGATCCGCGTCTCGCTGACGCCCAGGCCTGGCGGCGATCGCCGCGAAGAAGTGTACGCCGCATGCGAGCTGCTCCAGGCGCTCGGCATCCGGTCTTTCTCCCCGAGTGTCACGGCATGCCCCGGCTGCGGGCGCACGACCAGCAGCACCTTCCAGGAGCTCGCCGAACGGACGCAGGATTACATCCGCGAGCGGATGCCCGAGTGGAAAGTCCTCCACGAAGGCGTGGAGACAATGACGCTGGCGGTGATGGGGTGTGTCGTGAACGGCCCCGGCGAATCGAAAGCCGCGAGCATCGGCATCAGCCTGCCGGGCACCGGCGAGGCGCCCAACTGCCCCGTCTTCATCGACGGCCGGCATCACACGACGCTGCGCGGCAATTACGACGAGCTCGCAGTGGCGTTCCGGGATCTCGTCGACAACTACGTCGCCACGACGTACCCGCGCCGCACGGTCAAGGTGTAACGAGCGGCCGCCCGATCCCCTGCCTCACCCGGCCATCTGCCGCACGCGACGGGCCCAGACAGCCGTCAGCGCCACGCCGCAGATGATGAGACCCACCGACAGCCCCCACCACAGCCCGATCACGCCGTGCCCCGCCGGAAAGCAGAGCGCGTAGGCGAGGGGCAGCCCGATGAACCAGTGGGCCGCGAGGTTCCACAGCATCGGCGTACGCGTGTCGCCGACGCCGCGCAGCACACCGGTCGCGACCCCCTGCAGGCCGTCGAAAATCTGAAACATCGCGCCGACGACGAGCAGTGACGCGCCAATCCGGATCACGGACTCGTCGGGACTGAAGGCGCCGATGAGCGGGCGGGCGAGCAGCAGGAAGATTGCCGCCGCGCCGAGCATGAACACCGCACCAAAGAGGATCGCGGTCCAGCCCGACCGCGCCGCCCCTTCAGGATCGCGCCGGCCGATCGCCTGGCCGACACGGACCGCGCCCGCCGACGCCACGCCAAGCGGCACCATGAAAGTGAGGGACACGATGTTGAGGGCAATCTGATGTGCCGCGAGCGACGTCGGGGCCAGCCGTCCTGCGAGCGCGGTGGCGGCCGCGAAGACACCGACCTCCAGCGTGATCTGCGTGGCCGCCGGAAGCCCGAGCGACACCAGTTGACGCATGCGCGCTGCCTCGATGCGCCATGGCGGTGCGAGCACGCCGGGCTGTCGTCCGCGCTCACGATAGAGGATCACGACCAGCAGCGTCACCGCCATGCCGATCCGCGCAATCACTGTGGCCCACGCGGACCCCGCCACGCCAAGCGCCGGCGCACCCATCCGTCCGTGGATGAGGACCCAGTTACCGAACAGGTTCAGGAGATTGGCCGCCGCCAGCGCCGCCATGACGGGACGGACGACGCCCATGCCCTGCAGATACCGCCGGAAGGCGGCGTAGAGAAGAAGCGGAAGGACGCTCCACGTCAGCGCATCCAGGTAGGGGCGCAGCAACGCCAGCACGGTGGGGTCGAGCCCCCAGGCGTCGAGTCCGGACGAGAGCAGCCACAGCAGGAGCGTGACGGGAATGGCCAGCCCCAGGCTGAGAGCCACGCCGTGGAGCAGCCAGCGGTGGCATTCCCCCTCGCGCCCCGCACCGAACGCCTGGGAGACGAGGGTATCGAGGCCGAGCAGGAGCCCCATCGCGAAGATGGCGACCCCCATGAAGAGCGACGTGCCGATGCCGACCGCGCCGATGGCCTCGGGGCCCAGCCCGCCCACCATCAACGTATCGACGAGGCCCATCGTCATCCACCCGATCTCGGCGAGGACGACAGGCGTCGCCAGCAGGAGCATCGGGCGGAACTCCTCGCGGAGGCCGCGCCACGTCACGCGCTTACCGCCAGGGCATGAGCTTCTCGACCCACTGGATGCGCGTCAGGTCGTTGTAGATGACCGTGACCATGAGCATGACCAGGAGGACGAAGCCCGCGAGCAGCATCTTCTCTTTCACCTTCATGCTGAAGTCGCGGCGCGACACGCCTTCCATCGCCAGGATCGCGATGTGCCCGCCGTCGAGGACCGGCACCGGCATGAGGTTCAGGAGCCCGAGGTTCAGGCTGATCATCGCCATGAGGCTGAAGAGCGACACCCATCCCTGCTGCGCCGCCGTGCCCGAAAGATCGGCGATCGCCACCGGGCCCATCAGCTGCTTGACCGATGTATCGCGGGTGAAGAGCCCCCCCAGGGTCTGGACGATCAGCTTCGCCCACGTCCAGTTCTGCACCGCGCTCATCTTCAGTGCCTCGACCGGACCGGGATCGATCGTCCGCTGCTCCCACGCACTCAGCTGCGCCCCGATGATCACCGTGCCGCCAACCTTGCGAGGCGTGACCGGCACCTGCAGCGGAGACCCGGCGCGCCGGACGTCGAGCACGATCGGCTGCCCCTCGTGCGCCTTGATGATCTCGACCAGGCGGTCGCGCGATACCCCCGCCTCGCCCGCGGCGCCGAGCACGACGTCGCCGGGCTCGAGCGTGGACTCGGCCGCCGGGGAGTCGCGGGTGATGGCGCTGATCTGCGGGTGCATCACCGGCATGACACCCACATCGCCGAACTCGTACTTGCCCTGCGCCGCCGGCACCATGCGAATCTCGACCGGACCGCCCGCGCGATCGATCGCGAACGACACCTCGCGCTTCGCTTTCCCGACAACCGCCATCTGGAAGCGTTCCCACGTCTCGACCGGCTCCCCATCGACCGCCACGATGCGGTCGCCCGGCAGCACGCCGGCCGCCTTCGCCACCGACTGGTCGGTCAGCGAGCCGACGACAACGGGCTCCTGCTCGAACGCCGGCACCTGCGCGCCCTGATAGAGCACGAGCGCCATCACGATGAACGCCAGGGCCAGATTCATCACCGGACCCATCACGAGCACCTGGAAGCGCTGCCACTTGGTCTTCGAGAGGAACTCGTCGGACGCGCCGCTCCTCGCATCGTCCGGATTCTCGCCCGCCATCTTCACGTAGCCGCCAAGCGGGATGGCGCTGACGCAGTATTCCGTGTCGCCGCGGCGGAACCCGAACAGCTTCGGCCCGAACCCGAGCGAGAAGGTGATCACGCGCACGCCGATGCGACGGGCCATCATGAAGTGCCCGAGCTCGTGAACGAAGATGAGCACGCCGAGGACGAAGACGAAGGAAAGGATGCTGGTCAACTTGGCCACCTCTGGCGCCGGGGTAAGCCCCTCTAGTGTAGCTCAGCGACGGAGTGCGAGGCGACATCCCGGGCCCAGCCGTCCACGACGCGCACGTCGGCCAGGGTCCGGACCGGCGACGCGCCGCTCCGCTCGTAGCGGTCCATGACGTCGGCGATCAGGGCCGGAATCCCCGTAAATCCGAGCCTCCGATCGAGAAAGGCGGCCACGGCGACCTCGTTGGCGGCATTGAGGACGATGGGCAGTCCCGCCGGGCCACGCAGGGCCCGGAACGCCAGCCCGAGACAGGGAAACCGCGCGGCGTCGGGCGACTCGAAATCCAGGCGGCCGGCCCGGACGAGATCGAGCGGGGGCAGCGGCGCCTCCCAGCGCTCGGGATAGGAGAAGGCGTACTGGATGGGCAGACGCATGTCCGTCACGCCCAGTTGCGCGACGATCGAGCCGTCCACGAACTCCACCATCGAATGGACGATCGACTGGGGATGGACGACGACCTCGATCTGATCCGCGCCGGTGTCGAAGAGCCAGCGGGCCTCGATCACCTCGAGCCCCTTGTTCATGAGCGTGGCCGAATCAATCGTGATCTTGGGTCCCATGCTCCATGTCGGATGCCTGAGGGCCTCGTCCGGCGTCACGGCCGCCAGATCGGCGGCGGCGGTCCGGAAGGGCCCCCCCGACGCGGTGAGAATGAGCCGCCGCACCTCGGAGACCGCCCGGCCGTGCAGACACTGGTGGATGGCGTTGTGCTCGCTGTCCACGGGGAGCACCGGCACCCCCTTGCGGCGGGCCGCCTCCATGACGATTGCCCCGGCCATCACGAGCACTTCCTTGTTGGCGATCGCGATGGTCTTGCCCGCATCGATGGCCGCGAGGACGGCGTCGAGCGCGGCGGTGCCCGACGACGCAAACAGCACGACGTCCGCATCCGGATGCGTCGCGGCGGCGAGCAGGCCATCCGGTCCCCACGCGATGCGTGGAGTCGCCGCACCCCGGCGCCGGAGCGCCTCCCCGAGCGAACGGGCGGCCTCGCCGGTCGCCATCGCGATCGTGTCGGGCGCGCACTGCGCCGCCTGATCCGCCAGACGCTCCACATTCCCACCCGCCGCGAGGGCGACGACGCGGAGCCGATCGGGGTGGGCCGCGACGACCGCGAGCGCACTTTGCCCGATGGATCCCGTGGAACCGAGGATCGCGATGTGCTTCATTCAGAACTGCAGATATCGGACGAAGACGTAATAGACGGGCGCGGCGAACAGCCAGCTGTCGATGCGATCGAGCACGCCGCCATGGCCCGGGATCAGGGTGCCCGAGTCCTTCAGCCCCGCGCTGCGCTTGAGCAGCGACTCGAAGAGGTCCCCGACGATGCCGAGGGCCGCGATCGTGGCGCCGACGAGGATGAGGATGCTGATGCTCGCGGACGGGAAGACCTGGTGCGCGCCGAACGCCATCGCGGCGGTGCCG
>JANPJN010000125.1:0-5452 GCA_031425515.1 Acidobacteriota bacterium
TCCATGTACGCCGACACCCGCAGCAGCACTTCGGCTCCGTTGGCCGCGAGTTGCCGGATGGCTTCAGGAAACAGCCAGTCGTAGCAGATCGCGCAGCCGATGCGTCCAATCGGCGTGTCGGCCACCGGGAAGAGCGGATCGACATAGCCGTCGAGCTCGTGCGGGCTCGCGTGCACTTCGTAGGGAATCCACGGATTCACCTTCCGATACTTGTAGAGAATCCCGTCGGGACCGATGAGGCACGTCGTGTTGAAGACCACGCCCGGCCAGGCCGGATCGCTCTCGATCATCGATCCGCTCTGGATGTAGATGTCGTACTCGCGGGCCTTCTGGTGCAAGCGCGCGGTGTGTTCGTTCGGAATCGTGACCGCGAGCCTGTCGAGGAGCTCGGCGACCGTCGGGTACACCGGCGCCGCGTGCGCGAACTCCGGAAACACGACCAGCCGGACCGGCAGGAACGGCGCGCTGCCAGCGACCGCGGCGTCAATCATCGCCACCATGCGGTCGGTGTTCGCCGCCATGGCACTGCGATGCAACGGATTGGGGAGGTCGGTCTGGCAGGCGGCGGCCGCGTACCGGATCAGGGACGGCTGTGGCATGGCACTCTCTTCCGGACGCGTGCTCACGGCTTCGTGGTGTGGAGCGCGGGCAGATCGCTGCGCACGACCCGCGTCTGGTACCGCGCGAGATACTCGCGATACGGCGCCGTGGCCGGGTAGCGTTCCGACCCGGAGTAGGGATAGCGCGACATCGCATGGAATGGCAGCGGATCGGTGGCGTGCGGGCTGGCCGAATTGATGTCCATCTCCTTGCTGAAGCCGTCGGCGTACAGCAGGAAGGTGCGGACGCGTCCCGTCTCGAGCGGAGGAAATGCCGAGGCGTCGAAGGCCAGCGCAATCTCGTCGCCCGGCCGCGAGACGACGAACATGTCGTCGGTCGTGCGCAGCAGATCCCGGACCTCGCCTTCACGCGTGTAGCGCCCGGGCATGACCTTCCAGTCGGCGGTCGCGCTCACGCGGCTGTAGTCGAACCCGTAGGGCTCACGTCCATCAGGCGTGGCGACGGCCGAGAACCCGCGCCACCGCAGATCGGCCTCCATCGCATCGACGCGGGTGAGTCGCGTGGCCTCGCGGCCGCCCGATGTGTCCACCAGAATCTGATCCCAGTAGATGCGCATGTTCGTCGCGATCCGCACTTCGCGCCCGTGCGTCAGCCTTCCGCGCAGATCGACGACGACGGTCTGAGGCCGTCCGACCGGAACACCGATGTCCTGGATGAGGGTGCGCCAGGATCCAGAGGCGTCCCTGACTTCGAGCGACGGCGGTTTCAGCGAGAGGCCGCGCTGGAAGCCGGCGACGTTGTCGCTCGAGAAGGCGTAGTCCGTCCAGCCGGTGAGCAGCAGGACCGCGCCGTCCGCGTTCGCGCCGAGGTCGAGCGTGAGCGTGTGCGGTTCGGCATATCCCCGGGGCTGGATCAATTTGAAGTCGTCCGGGTACTGCCGGTCGAGCGTCGCGACCCGCGCCGTGACGTCGTGGCCGTGCTCGTCCACCACGGACGCCGGCGGCCTGGCCCCGCGCGTCGTTGTCAACGCGAACGGCGGCAGCGGATGATCCTTGAGACCCTCGTTCGGAAAGACGTCGGTGCCGGCCGGATGATCCACGGCCACGAGCTGGAGGCGGTCCACGAACAGCGCCTCCTCGAGCTCGTTCGTGACGCGCAGCTCATAGCGTCCATTCCTCGCCTTGAGCTGGTTCGGGCCGATCCGGACGTACTCGTCCGGGTCCGGCCGCGCATGCTGGCCTGGCGCGATCCAGTAACCGATCTCTCCGCCGCCCATGAAGTCGGTGACGAACTCGAATGCCGAGCCGTTCCACGTGAACAGGTACGGGCAGGAGGACGGCTTGCGATTCAGCTCGGTGACGGCCACGAGACCCGGGCCCGTCGCCGGCGCCGCTTCGGGCAGTTCGGCCTGCACGGTGCCTGAGGGCCAGAGGACGCGTACGACATCCGCCGTGGTGCGCGAACCAAGGCCGAAGGCGATGTCCGCCGGCGCGGCGGCCGGGACGGCGACGGAGGACTCGAAGCGCTGGCGCAGGCTGCCAGCCCGCACGTCAATCTTCGTCCCCGCCGCGGCGCGGTTGCTCTGCTGCGCGTCGAGCCGGACCCGGATCGAGCGGCGCCGCGAGCCGCCATCGTTCCGCCACACGCGCAGCTCTCCGGACGAGAGCCGGACAACGAGATCCGAGTCGCCGTCGGCGTCCACGTCGCCGGCGGCCGTCATGTGGAACGTCCCGTCGGCGACGGGCTGGAAGGGCGCCGCGCGCAGCCCGGCCGCCTCTGTCATGTCGGCCCAGTCGCGCCCCAGATTTCGGAAGAGCGCAGCGCCCTTCGTGCGCAGCACGAAGAGATCGAGGAGGCCGTCGTTGTCGTAGTCGATGAATTGCGCGCCGGCGGCCCCCGCGGAGTCGGGAGGCGCGGGTTGTGAGGTGAACCGGCCCCGGCCATCGCTGAGGACGAACAGGCCGGGTGCGCCGGCGCGTCCGAGAAAGAAATCCTGGAAGCCGTCCTTGTTGACGTCGCCTGTCGCGGCCGCCGTGTAGCGCCCGGCGCCCGGCAGGCCGGCGTCCTCCGCCGCGTCTCTGAAGGATCCGTCGCGCACGTTCTGCAGCAGCAGCGGGCGCGCGTCCCGCCGGAGAACCAGAAGGTCGATGTCGCGCCGGTTGTCGAAGTCTGTCGGCACGACCGCCACGCCGGCGGCCTCGCCGCCGGCCACTCGCGCCTCGGCGGTGATATCGGTGAACGCGTCGGCGCCGTTGTTCCGGAGCAGCTGGTTCGGCGCCGGCTGGCCCCCTGCCGGTCCAACGCCACCCGCAATGAAGATGTCCAGGTCGCCGTCGTGATCGACGTCCACGAGCGCCGCCGCTTCCGCGAGATGCGGGTACGCCGGAAGCGCGGGGCCGGCCTCGAAGCGTCCCCCCGTCCCCTGGTGCAACAGGCGGATCCCGCGATCGCCGAGGACGACGAGGTCGGCCCGACCGTCGTTGTCGTAGTCGCCGGCGAGGACGGCGCGCGCGGGCTGGGCCGGAGTTTGCGCGAGGCCGGAGGCACCCGTGACGTCGGTGAAGGCGCCCGCGGTATTGCGATAGAGCCGGACGCCGGATGGCCCGGCCGCGATCAGGTCGAGCGTGCCGCTGTTGTCGATGTCGGCGAGCACGACGCTCCCACCCGTGGAGGAGGGGAGCGGTGGGCTTGCGCGGAGCTCGTCCGTCGTGGCGTCGGTAAACGTGACGGCCGGGGGCGCCGTGTCCACGAGATCGGGCTCGGCCCCGGTGGAGGCCAGTGCCTCGGCGTACTGCCCCTGCTCGAGATAGGTCTGGGCGTAGGTTCGGGCGTAGGGGGTGCCGCGCAGCGTCTCGAAGCGCTGCATGGCGGCCGGCCCGCCGGGATCGGCCGAGCGCGTGAGCGCCATCGCAAGGCCGTAGGCGGCGGTGGCGTTGTAGGGCTCGGCGGCCACGGCCTCACGGAGCAGGGCGATCGCGCGCACGTAGTCGCGCTGCTGCGTATAGACCTGTCCAAGATTCACTCGCGTGCCCACGTCCGCCGGATCGATCGCGAGCGCCTGCTGAAAGGCGAGCACGGCAGCCTCCGGGCGGTCCTGCACCCGCGCGATGAGTCCGAGCAGGTAGTGCGGATGCGGGGACGTCAGCCGCGCGGCGGCTGCCTGCGCTTCGGGCAGGGCGAGATCCGGCTTGCCGCCGTAGAAGAGCGCCACCGCCAGATTCAGCCGGGCCAGCGGGAGATCGGGGACGAGGCGCAGGGCTTCCCGGAATGCGGCGGTCGCGGCGTCGAAATCGTATTGCTCGAGCCGCGCGACACCGATGTTATTGGATCGGTAGGCGGCCTCGCGTGCTTCCGCGCCCGGGCTCTGCGCGCGGGCGATGGGCCATCCCACGCGCGCCAGCCCGGCGGCGGCCAGCACGCCGCATAGCAGGATCCCTGCGGCCGCAAAGCGTGACCGCACCGAACGTCTCACCATGCGTCGTGACATTCTGTCTCCAGCGATGCGCCGCATCAGGCCCCTCGCCGGAATGGCGTGCGGGCGACGAGCCCCTTGCCCTCTTCGATCGTGATGGACTCGTCTGCGCGAACGCCCGTCACGGTTTCCTTGCGCCCCGACGGCCACGTCACCTCCACGGACTGAATCGTGGTCCGGCTCCCGAGGCCGAGCGTGACCGGCAGCTCGCTTTGCGAGAGATAGCTCGAGGCCGTCTTGACCATGCCCCACCGCGAGGTGCGGTCGTCCAGGGTGACCTTGATCCGTGCGCCGATGGCGTCCTTGTTCGACGTGGTACCCACGGCCCGCACGCGAACCGCGTGGTTGCGGTTGCCGCCGTCGTTGCGCAGCAGCCGCGCCGGGCCATTGTTGGCGGTGACGATCAGATCGAGGTCGCCGTCGTTGTCGTAGTCGCCATAGGCCGCCCCGCGCGCGACGACCGGCCGGCGGAGCGCGGCGCCGGAGGCCGGCGTCACCTCCTCGAACTTCTTCCCGCCGCCGTTGCGGAAGAGGTGCGCGGGCTGCGCGTACGACACGCGCGGCTGCACGCTGCCGATGTCGTCGGCCACATGGCCGTTGGCCGCGAAGATGTCGAGCAGGCCGTCGAGGTCGAAGTCGAAGAAGAAGCAGGCAAACGTCAGCGTGAGCAGCGACGCCTTGCCGATCGCGGAGGTGGGGGCCTCGTCGATGAAGAGCCCCGTGCCCTCGTTCGAATAGAGCGCCATCATCTCGTTCGAGAAGTTACCGATGATGAGGCTCTGCCGGCCCGAGCCGTCGTAGTCGGCCGCGTCCACGCCCATGCCGGCGCGCGCGACGCCCGCCTCGTTGAACGCGACACCCGCCGTCATGCCGACGTCGGTGAATGTTCCCTTGCCGGTGTTCTGGTACAGGCGATTGGGCTGTGTGTCGTTGGCGACGAAGAGATCGAGATGGCCGTCGGCGTTGTAGTCAATCAGCGCGATGCCGAGACTCTTCGCGGTCGGATCGTAGAGGCCGGCCTTCCGCGTGACGTTTTCGAAGGTGCCGTTGCCGTTGTTGCGGTAGAGCGTCGGGCTCTGCCCCTTGTACGACTCGGGCGTGCAGTAGGACTTGGTCTTGCCGTTGAGGGTGCAGTGCAGGTCCGTCTCGGGGGTCCACTGGACGTAGTTGGCGACGAACAGATCCAGCTTGCCGTCACGGTCATAGTCGAGCCAGGCGGCGCTGGTCGAAAAACCCGCATCGCCCACGCCCGCCCTGGCGGTCACGTCCGTGAACAGGCCGTTGCCCGCGTTGTGAAAGAGGCGATTCGGTCCGAGACAGGTGATGTAGATGTCGACACGGCCATCGTTGTCGTAGTCCGCCGCCGAGACGCCCAGGCCGTACATCTCGACGGCCAGCCCGGCTTTCCGCGTCACATCC
>JANPJN010000126.1:0-9364 GCA_031425515.1 Acidobacteriota bacterium
CCGACTCGATCCGCCGTTTGGAGGCCGGCCCCACGGCTTGCGTGCGCCGCCACCGCCCGCGGGTGGCCGGTCCTTCGACCAGGGGCGTGCGCTCGCAGGGCGCTCGGGGCGAGCGGCAGCGGGACTGCTGGTCGGCGGGGCCTCGGGCGGCGCGTCGCCGGACGGCTCACCGGACGCCGGGGCGGGCTTGTCGCGATGGAGGTTCTCCGCAAACCGTCGCCGCTTCTCGTCGCGGGGGATCTTGAACCGGTCCCGCGGATCCTTGTGCTCGCCGCCGGGTCTCCAGTCGCGGCCGCGCCGATCGCCCACGGGCGGACGCCGGTCGCCCATCGGCGGGCGGCGTCGGGAGGAGGCGTCCGCTCGCTCGACATCCTGCGACTCCCACAGCCGGCCGCGCGCGAACCACTTCATCACGGCGTCCGGATGGCGGGCCTGGAGCTGCTTCAGCGTCGGCAGCAGCTCTTCCTGCTCCGCGGCGCGGAACGCCGTGGGCTTGTCGTCCACGATGATGGTCCAGTAGTTGTGCCGGGGGGGCATGGGGACGATTATGGCAGCTTTACGGCCGCCGCCACCGGCTCGAGACGCTTCAGCTTCTCGATCAGTGTCGTGCGTTTCAGGTTCAGCAGCTTCGCGGCCTGCCGTTTGTTGCCCTGCGTGCGCTCGAGTGACCGCCGGATGAGCGACAGCTCCACACCCTCGATGTAGCGCGCGAAGTCGAGCCCCTCGTCTGGAAACCAGACCTCCGACGAATCCACCGGTGCAGCCTGCGTCTGGATCTCGGCCGGCAGATCCCCGACGTCCAGATGCGACCGTCCATGATTGAAGGCGAGCGCCCGCTCGACGATGTTCTCGAGCTCGCGGACATTCCCGGGCCATTGATACGCCATCAGACGCCTGAGCGCCTCCTGCGACACCGTCACCACGCCACGGCCGGCGTCGGTCGCAAGCTTCTGGAGAAAGTGCTGCACGAGCAGCGGCACGTCTTCCCTGCGCTCGCGCAGCGCAGGCAGCTGCACCGGAATCACGTTGAGCCGGTAGAACAGATCCTCACGGAACGTGCCTTCCGCCACCATGCGCGACAGGTCCGAATGTGTGGCGGCGATAATCCGCACGTCGATCTTGACGGTGTGCGAATCGCCGACCCGCTCGAACTCGCGCTCCTGGAGCACGCGCAGCATCTTCGCCTGCAGCGCCGGGCTCATCGTCCCCACTTCGTCCAGGAACAGCGTGCCGCGGTGCGCCTGCTCGAGGCGTCCCTGCCGCGTGCCGACCGCACCGGTGAACGCTCCGCGCACATGGCCGAAGAGCTCCGCTTCGAGCAGGGTCTCGGGGATGGCGCTGCAGTTGATGGCCACGAACCGGTTGGCGCGCCTCGGGCTGTTGTGGTGCAGCGCGCGCGCCGCCAGCTCCTTCCCGGTGCCGGTCTCTCCGGTGATGAGCACCGTGCTGGACGTGGCGGCTACGGTCTGGAGGAGCTGATACAGGTTGCGCATCGGTGCGCTCTGCCCGACGAGCCCTTCGATCCGATACCGATCCTCCAGTTGTGACCGCAGGTACGCATTCTCCGACTTCAACCGCCGCTGCTCGAGCGCCGATCGGACGACGTGCAGGAGCGCGTCGAACTGGAAAGGCTTGGTGATGAAGTCCGCGGCCCCCTGTTTGATCGCTTCGACCGCGTCCTTCACCGTTCCAAAGCCGGTGATCACGATCGGGATGATTTCGGGGTAGCGCTCGAGCGCCGCGTCCAGGACTTTGCGGCCGTCGATGCCCGGCAGGCGGAGGTCGGTGATCAGGATGTCGAACGCGAAGTCGGCCAGCCGCTGCAGTGCCTCTTCGCCCGTTCCGGCCTGTTCGACGACGAATCCATGGTCGGCCAGGCGCTCGGCAATCGCCTCGCGCAGGGCCACTTCGTCGTCTACGAGCAGCAGATGCTTTTGATCGTCGGCCATCGAGGCGGGTAGACGGTATTTTGACACCCCGGGGTGTGGCCGTCAATGAAGCGTTCGTGCGGGGAGATCGCGGCCGTCCCCAGGGTCGCAGCGAGGCTACAGCGGTGCGGGCCCTCGTCCGATAACCTTCTCGTAATTCAAGATGCGGCAACCCGATCTGGTCCGGCGTGCCCGGGCCTGGCGATGAGAGCGATGATCAACGATCGCAAGACGATTTCGATCATGAAGGCGTGCGAAGTGGTCGGCGTGAGCCGCCGCACGATCTACAACTGGATCGCCGGCGGCAAGGTCGAATACGTGCGCACGGCGGGCGGCTCCGTCCGCATCTTCGTCGACACGTTGTGGCGAGACCCGGATCGGGCCAGCGAGCTCGCTGGCAAAGAGGCATCATGAGCGTCGCGGCCGACGCCCACACCGCGAGGATTTCCGTGACCGAACCGCCGGATCTCGGACTGCTGTTCCACCGCCTCAACAACCAGCTCGGGATCATCCTGGCCAACGCGGAGCTGCTCGAGGCCAAGGCCACCGACGACATGACCCGCGCGCGCGCCTCGCAGGTCGTCGCGAGCGTCCTCGACGCCATGGCGACCGCTCGCGAGGTGCGACTGCACTCGAAGCTATAATCTGAGTCATGAATTTGACTGATCCGAACAACACAGTCAACACAATGACACCAAAGCGCACGTTACGTCTCGCCAGTTCCCACCGCTGCACACCTGTTCACATCCGGTAAATTCATCGCAGTCAGCGACTTAGCGACTGCTTGATGTCTCCCCCTGATCTTCGCTTTATCTTCGTATAAGGACTGGTACCTTCGTTGCGGTCGGGGTAGCGTGTCTGCCGTGAGGGCAGCCCAGAACCCCGGAGGATCCGAGTCATGCAGCGTCAGCCACTCGCCGCCCAGCACCACGATCGCATTGCCAACGGGCTTCCCTTTGTCGAATCCCTGGCGCGACGGGTGGCCGCCTCGATGCCGCACTCGATCGAGCTGCGTGATCTGGTCCAGGACGGCATGATCGGGCTCATCGACGCCGCCTGCCGGTTCGACGAAGGACGCGGCATCAAGTTCGAGACGTTTGCCGAGCGGAGGGTGCGCGGCGCCATGATTGACGCCCTCCGTCGCGACGCCTGGCCGCGGGGCGTCCGGCGTCAGCGCCGCGAGCTCGAGGCCGCGCGCGAGGAGCTCCGGCGCGAGCTCGGAGCCGAGCCGTCACTGGCCGACCTGGCCGCCCGCGTCGGCTCGGACGAGGCCCGCCTCGGGCGCACCATCGTCCGCATCAACACCATCGAGTCCACCTCGCCGCTCTCGGCGGGCGAACGCGTTGACAGCGCGTCCCTTCCCGCCGTGCTCGTGCCGTGCGAGCCCCCGACGCCGGACAAGGCGTACGAGCAGCAGGAGGTGCGCGACCGCATCCGCGCCGCCATCGCGTCGCTTCCGCCGCGGGAGCGCCGTGTGATTGCGCTGTATTACTACGGTGAAGCGACGATGAAGGAGATTGGCGCGGAGATCGGGGTGAACGAGTCGCGGGTGTCGCAGCTGCATGCGCGCGCCGTGCAGCGTCTCAAGAAGGCACTGGGCGCCGAGTGCTTCGCCGACTCGCCGATGAGTCCCGCGATTCTGTCGTTCCAGCAGACCATTCGCCGCCGGCGCATGGCCAAAGCGGATCTGCCGCAGGGCCCCGGCGTGGTGCTGCAGTATCGGACCCCTGGTGAGGCGGCGCGGACGGCGAGTCGCATGGCGGCCCCGAGGCGTGCGGCCGTCGCCGTGGCCGCCGCGCGCTGAAGCGGAATCGAAGGGACGAGCGGGCGCCGGTTACGCGAGCATCTCGCGGGCCACGCGCAGGAGATCCTTGAGGCGGAAGGGCTTGGCCAGCCACCGGCAGGCCGTCTCTTCGAGGAAGCGTTCCGCCTCGGTACCCGCCACGTCGCCCGTGACGAACAGCACGCGCCGCGCCATGGCGCGATCGATTCTCTCGAGCTCCCGATAGAACGCGGTGCCGTCGAGGCGCGGCATCTTCAGGTCGCAGACGATCAGATCGTACGCGCGCCCGCGCAGTCGTTCGAGCGCCTCGATCCCGTCCCCGGCTCGATCCACGAGGAAGCCGGCATCGACCAGCGCCTCGGCCACGGCCGCTCCGAGCGCGGCCTCATCCTCCACCACGAGCACGGCGGCCCCGGCGCCGACGTTGTCGGACAGCGACGACTGGTCGGGCGGTCGTGGCAGCGCGGGCTTCAGTGGCCCGGCGCCGACGGGCAGCTCGACGTGGAAGCACGCGCCCTGGCCCGGTTCAGATTTCAGGACAATCCGTCCGCCGTGCTCCTGCACGATCGCGTAGGCCACCGTCAGCCCGAGCCCGGTGCCTTTCCCCACATCCTTCGTCGTGAAGAATGGATCGAAGATCCTCGGCTGCACCTCGTCTGGCACGCCCGGGCCGTCGTCGCTCACCTCGAGAATGACCGCGTCGCGGTCGGCGTCGTGCCATGAGCGCAGGATGAGCGTGCCGCGGCCGTGCGCGCCGATCATCGCCTGCTCCGCGTTGATCATCAGGTTGAGCAGGACCTGTTGGAGCTGGTGGGGATCGGAGAAGACCTGGGGCAGACCGGCGGCGAGCGCGTCGATGATGTTGATGTTGCTGAGACGCTGCTCGTAGGATCTGAGCGCGAGCGTTTCCCGCACGACCTGATTGAGGTCCACCATCGCGCGGGTGGTGTGGCGCTTGCGCGCGAAGGTCAGCAGGTTGCGGACGATCTTCGCGGCGCGCTCCGACTCGCTGAGGATGGTTTCGAGCCCCCGGCGGGTCTGCTCGTCCACCGATCGCTGCGCGAGGCGTTCGGCCCAGGTGAGGATCGTGGCCAGCGGGTTGTTCAACTCGTGCGCAACGCCCGAGATTGTCTGACCGAGCGCGGCGAGCTTCTCGGCCTGGAGCAGCTGGTGATACAGATCCCTCGCCTGATCCTCCAGGCGCTTGCGCTCGCTGACGTCGCGCATCAGCGCCTCGATCCGCAGACTGTCCCCCGCCGGTTCCGCGTGGGCCGTGACCTCGACCCAGATGGGGGAGCGGTCCGCGCGCCGGAGCCGGAGCAGGTAGTCGGTAATGGCGCCGTCCCGGCCGAGCCGCTGGAGAAAAGCCTCCCGCGCCTGCGGATCGACGAAGCGTTCGATCTCGAAGGGACGCACTTCGTCCTGAGGTGTTTCGGCGGCGTAGCCGAACATCAGCTTCAGATATGGATTCGCCGAGAGCGTGCGCGCACCGTCGATCGACAGCGTTCCGATGTAGACGCCTTCGTGCACCGACTCGAACAGACGGGCGAAGGCCTCTGGCGGAGGGGCCGCGGGGGCGATGGAAGGCTCTGCCACCTCGCGGGATTATAGACGCCTTCCCGCGTCGTCGCGCGCCCGTCGTGGACAGCACCACGTGCGCCCCGGTAATCTCATGGGATGTTCGACCCCGCGCTCCTCAGGAATCGCGTTGCCGTCGTGACCGGCGGCGGCACCGGCCTCGGGCTTGCCATCGCGGCGCGCCTCTCGGGGCTCGGGGCCCACGTCGCGATCGCCAGCCGCAGCGCCGGGAACCTCGAGCGCGGCACCGCCGACCTGCGGCATGCCGGCTTCGATCCGCAGGCCATCCAGCTCGACGTCCGGAAGCCCGAGCAGGTGGACGAAATGGTCACGCGTGTCGTCCGGCACTTCGGTCGGATCGACATCCTGATCAACAACGCGGCCGGCAACTTCGTGTGCCCCGCGGAGGAGCTGTCGCCCAACGGGTGGGACGCGGTCGTCGGCATCGTGTTGAACGGCAGCTTCTACTGCGCGCGCGCCGTGGGGCGTCACATGATCGCCCGCGGCGGAGGCGGATCGATCGTGTCCATCCTGGCCAACTACGTGTGGACCGGGAGCGCCGGGACGGTGCATTCCGCGGCGGCCAAGGCGGGTGTGATGTCGATGACGCAGACGCTGGCGGTCGAATGGGCGCGCCACAAGATCCGGGTCAACGCCGTGGCGCCTGGACCGATCGAGTCCGAGGGGGCGGCGGCGCAGTTGTGGGACACCCCCGAGGCTGTGCAGCGCATTACCGAGCGGGTGCCGCTCGCGCGTTTCGGAACCCCGGCCGAGGTAGCCGACGCCGTCGCGTTTCTCGTCTCCGACCATGCCGGATTCATCACCGGCGAGACCCTCACGGTCGATGGTGGGGCGTGGCTGGGGGGCGGCCCCTTCGGGTTCCTCAAGCGCCAGCGCGAGTGATGCCGATCTGCCTGCTCCACCGGCGTCGTACGTCACCAGCACGTCCGGGAACCTTCCAGTGAGCGATGCCCAGCATCGCCAGAAGCGCCTGGCGTATCTCGCCTGGGTGATGGTGTGCCTCATCTGGGGCACCACGTACTTCGGCATCCGCGTCAGCCTCGAGTCGATGCCCCCCGCACTCATGGGCGGGCTGCGATGGATGATTGCCGGCGCACTGCTCGGCGGCTACGTCCTGGCGCGCGGGCATGCCCTGCCTCCGCGATCCCGCTGGGGAGGAATCGTGCTGCTGGGATTCCTCATGCTGGGGCTTGGTAACGGCGGCGTCGTCTTCGCGGAGCAGTGGGTGCCGAGCGGTCTGGCCGCCGTGCTCGTCGCCTGTTCGCCCTTCTGGATGGCGGGTGTCGAAGCGTGCCTGCCCGACGGCGAGCGCCTGCGCGCGAACGTCCTCGTAGGCCTCGTCATCGGGTTCGCGGGGATCCTCCTGCTCGTGTGGCCGGATCTGCACCGCGGCGACGGGTCGGGCCGGAACTTCCTGCTGGGTGTCCTGGCGCTGCAGATCGCGACGCTTGGCTGGTCCCTGGGCTCCGCCTACTCACGTCGTCACGGACGCGCCGACAACCTCCTTGGCACCACGGCCCTGCAGATGCTGGCCGGCGGCGTCATCATGACGGCGGCAGGTACCATGCGAGGGGAGTGGCCCGCGCTCTTCTTCACGACCCGCACCGCGATCTCGCTCGCGTATCTCTCGACCGTCGGCGCCATCGGCGGCTTCGTCGCCTATACCTATGCGCTCCGCCATCTGCCCGTGTCCTTCGTCTCCCTCTACGCATACATCAACCCCGTGATTGCCGTCGCGCTCGGCGTGTTCTTCCTCGGGGAGCCGTTCGACCGGCGCATGGCCGTCGCCGCGGCCTTTGTCTTCGTCGGTGTCGCGATCGTGCGCATGCGTCCCGCGCCCTCCCGGCCCGCAGCGTGACCCGGCACCTGTGCGCCTCTTCGAACCCGGCACGCCGAACCTCTCCTTGAACGGCTCACCCGGAACCACTACGATCCCCCTCATGTCCCGCCTGCCTTGCGTCAACGAGATTCAGGAGTCCTCGGCCGGGTGGTCGTTCTTCCTCTGCGCCCGCAAGGAGCTGCGTACCGGACGCGGCGGCGCGGATTTTCTGTCGCTCGTGCTTCAGGACGCGTCAGGTCAGATTGCCGGCAAGGTGTTCGAGGACGTGGCGCGGGTGGGGGAGGAGTTCGAGGCGGGCGAGTTCGTGAAGGTGCAGGGCCGGGGCAATCTCCACAGAGAAAAACTGGAACTGCTCGTCGAGAGAATCCGCCGCGTCAATCCCGACCAGGATCGGCTCGAGGGATTCAGCGAAGAGGCCTGCATCCCCTCGGCCCCGAGACCGATCGATCAAATGTGGACGGAGCTACAGGGTCGCGTGAGCCGCGTCACGAACCCCTGGGTGCGCGAACTACTCACGCGCCTGCTGGATGAGCACGGGGCGCAGCTTCGTGTCTGGCCCGCCGCACTGACGGTCCACCACGCGTACCGCGGCGGCCTCCTCGAACATGTGCTGAAGCTGGCGGAGGTGGGGGAACTGCTCGCCGGTGCCTACGGCGCCGATGCCGATCTACTCCTGGCCGGTGCGATCCTTCACGATCTCGGGAAGGTTCAGGAACTGCACTACGAGGGAGCGACGACTTACTCGACGCGCGGCAACCTGATCGGCCATATCGTCCTGGGCGTCGGCATGGTACGCGATGCGGCCCGTGCGATACCGGGGTTCCCCGAGGATCTGCACACGCGGATCGAACACCTGATCGTCTCGCACCACGGCAGTCGCGAGCACGGGGCGCCGGTGGAACCCATGAGTCTCGAGGCGTTCATCTTTTCCGCGATGGACGACCTCGATGCCACGATCCATCAGATCCGACGCCACGTGGCAGACGATAGAGGAGGCGGGGAGTTCACGTCGTACTATCCCCGCCTCGCCCGGGTCCTGCTCAAACCCTCCGGCCGCTGATCAGGCGCACCAGAAACAGAATGATCGCGACGACGAGCAGAACGTAGATGAAGTTGCCGAGCGTGTAGCCGCTGACCATCCCGAGCAGCCAGAGAACAATCAGGATGATCGCAATCGTTTCGAGCATGAGCCCTCTCCTTGGCGCCGACGTCCGTGCGGCGCGTTATTCGTTGCCACCCCATCAGAGCAACGGCTGTGCCGTTCCGCGCGCGCCCTGGCTTGGCGTCACGTTTCGGCTCTTAGTCCTCTGCCTCCTGTTACTTGCGGGGCCGATGCCGGCGTCGGCTCAGCCGGAAACCGAGACGGCTCAGCAGCGGGATCATTCGGCAGGGAAGCGGATTGCATCTTTTCTGGCGGGGGCCGCCACAGGGCTGGCGACGCACGAAGCCGGGCACGTCGTGATGAACCTGGCGCTCGGCGAGAAGCCGGGCATCCGCAAGGTGGACTTCCACGGCGTCCGTTTTTCGCGATCACGCATTCGCAGGGCGCCGGCGGTACTCGATGCCTGGCGCTACTTTCATCCCGGCAGCCGATGGGCCGCGTGGACGTCGCGAGGGGTGAAGATCGGGATGGCCGTGATGATCGCGCGCTAGGAGGAGGTCTGCGCCGCGTCGCTGCGTGGACCGAGCGCGAAGGTCATCGTCCCTTCCACGACCACCTGTCCGTCAACGCGGGCGACGCCGCGGAGAAGCCCCATCCGGCTCCGCAGCCGGCGCACGTGGGCCTCGATGATCACGACATCCCCGGGATGCACGGGCCTGCGGTAGCGCACGCGCTCGATGCCCATGAAGTAGATCAGCTTTTCCCTGTTCTCCGGCTTCGCCAGGATCATGATGGCGCCGACCTGCGCGACCGCCTCGGTGAGGATGGTCGGCGGCAGCACGGGCACCTCGCCGGGCCGGTGCGCCAGGTAGCGCTCGTTCAGCGTCACGTTCTTGATGCCGACGATCCGCTTGTCCGGCTCGAACTCCGTGATGCGATCCACGAGCAGAAAGGGATACCGATGCGGAAGAATCCGCTCGATGGCGCTGTAGTCGAGAGGTAGCGTGATGTCCATGGAGGTAGCCCGCGGCGCGCGGGGCCCGAATGGAGCAGTATAATCTGGTTTTCTCGCATCGGAAGGGACGACACGATTTCCGTGAGCCAGGGAACCC
>JANPJN010000127.1:0-2238 GCA_031425515.1 Acidobacteriota bacterium
CTCGTCGTGCGCGGCACGAAGGTCACCGCCGCGATGCTCGACGCCGGCCGCCTCGCGCTCATCGTCCGGGCCGGCGCCGGCTACAACACGATTGACGTCGCGGCCGCGTCGGCGCGCGGAATCTACGTGTCGAACTGCCCCGGCAAGAATGCGATTGCCGTCGCGGAGCTGGCCTTTGCCCTCATCCTCGCGCTCGACCGCCGCGTGCCCGACAACGTGGCGGCGCTGCGCGCGGGCACCTGGAACAAGAAGGAATATTCGAAGGCGGCGGGGTTGTACGGCCGGACGCTCGGTCTCCTCGGATCCGGCCACATCGCGCAGGAGATGATCCGCCGCGCGGCCGGGTTCGGCATGCGCGTCGTCCTCTGGAGCCGCCGCCTGACGGGTGAGGACCGGCCGTTGTCGGATCAGGAAGCGCGCGAGCTCGGCATCGAAGGGGCCCTGCGCAGCGTGGCGATCGCCATCGCGCCGACGCCCGGAGACGTTGCCGCGCGCGCGGACGTGCTGAGCGTGCACCTCGCGCTCACGGGCGAGACGTCGGGCTTCGTGAACGCCGCCGTGCTCGAACGGCTGAGGCCCGGAGCGCTCCTCATCAACACGTCCCGCGGCGAGATCGTCGATCACGCGGCGCTCGCGGCGGCGGTCGAGCATCGGGGGATCCGGGCGGGCCTCGACGTGTTCCCCAACGAGCCGGCGGGCGCGACGGGCGAGTTTCACGACGACCTGGTCCAGATGCCCGGCGTCTACGGCACGCACCACATCGGCGCGTCAACAGAGCAGGCGCAGGAGGCGATTGCGGCGGAAACCGTCCGCGTGATCCGCAGCTACGCGGAGACCGGCCGGGTCCCCAACGTCGTGAACCTGGCGACCCGCACCCCCGCGACCCACATGCTCGTCGTCCGGCATCGCGATCGTCCGGGCGTGCTCGCGCACGTGTTCGATCACCTGCGGGGGGCGAGCCTGAACGTGCAGGAGACGGAGAACATCGTGTTCGACGGGGCCGAGGCGGCCGTGGCACGGATCAACCTCGATGGCGAACCGCCGCTCGCGCTGCGCGACAGCATCAAGGCAGGCCACGCCGACATTCTCGACCTGCAGGTCGTGGAACTTTCATAATCGCAGAGCGTTCATAGAGGTGGAGATGGATACGACGACGAGGATTTTCAATTTTTCGGCCGGCCCGGCGACCTTGCCGCTCGAAGTGCTGGAGGAGGCGCAGCGGAACCTCGTGGCGCTGCCGGGCGTCGGCATGTCGATTCTCGAGATCAGCCATCGCTCGAAGCCGTTCGAGGACATTCTCGAAGGCTGCGAAGCGGACCTGCGCACACTGGCGAAGGTTCCGGCCGGGTATCAGGTGCTGTTCCTCCAGGGGGGCGCGAGCCTGCAGTTTTCGATGGTGCCGATGAACCTGCTGACCGCGGGGCGGTCCGCGGACTACATCGTGACCGGGGCCTGGTCGCAGAAGGCGGTGAAGGAGGCCAAACGGGTCGGGCCGGTCAAGATTGCGGCGTCCACCGAGGCCGGCAACTTCACGCGCGTGCCGACGCAGGCGGAGTTGACGCTCGATCCCGACGCCGCGTACCTGCACTACACGACGAACAACACGATCTTCGGCACCGAGTTCCAGTACGTGCCGGACGCCGGCGCCGTGCCGCTCGTGGCCGACGCCTCGTCCGACATCTTCAGCGCGCCGATCGACGTGGCGAAGTACGCCCTCATCTACGCCGGGGCGCAGAAGAACCTGGCGCCCGCGGGGGTCACGCTCGCGATCGTGCGCGACGACATGCTGGCGCGCACGCCGGCTTCGACCCCGACGATGCTGCAGTACGGCGTGCACGCCGAGAACAAGTCGATGTACAACACGCCGCCGGTGTTCCCGATCTACGTCATGCGGCTTGTGCTCGCGTGGCTGCTGAAGCGCGGCGGGCTCGAGGCGATCGGCCGGCTGAACGCGCGGAAGGCCGACCTGCTGTACGCCGAGATCGATCGGACAGGGTTCTATCGCGGCCACGCGGAAAAGGACAGCCGCTCGCGGATGAACGTCACCTTCCGGCTGCCCAGCGAAGAGCTCGAGAAGAAGTTCGCGAAGGAGGCGACGGCCGCCGGGCTCGACGGGTTGAAGGGGCACCGCTCGGTCGGCGGGATGCGGGCGTCCATCTACAACGCCTTCCCGGAGGCGGGCGTCGAGGCGCTCGCGGCGTTCATGCGGGAGTTCGAGCGGAAGAACGGTTAAGTCTA
>JANPJN010000128.1:0-3564 GCA_031425515.1 Acidobacteriota bacterium
CCGGATCGAGATAGGGCACCTGCGACCAGAACGCCATGGGCGGCCGGCGGCCGTGGACCGGATCACCGTGCCAGTCCGGGGGCGAACCGTACCGCACATTGCGGTAGCCGAGCACGTCGTAGTGCCCGTCCAGCATGCGATTGGCGCGGGCGGCGGCCCGCGCGCGTGCTTCGGGAAAGCGGGCCGCGATCTCCGCGGCGAGGCCAGGGAGGGCGCGCGGGTCGAGCGGGAAACGAGGCGGCCGGGTGGTCAGCCGCGTCACGAGCGCGTGATGCGCGCCGCCCCAGTCCCCGGCGGCGAGTGCGGAGCGCAGCGGGGCCGGGTTGTCCGGGGTCCTGGCGAGCGATCCGAGCAGGTGCCGGCGTGACCAGCGCAGCGGACGAAGCGCGGCGCGCAGTCGGTCGCGATGCTTCCGCAGTTCGGAGGTGAGGCGGAAACGCAGTTCCGTGCCGCTCAGCGAACGGAGTCGTTCGAGCGTCGCCACGTCAGCGACCCTCGATGGGGGAGCGGGACTTCACGCGTTCGTCGGCGCTCCGTCCGAGGCGATGCGGGGAACCGGGCTCACCAGGTCCCTGTACAAATCCACCCATCGGGACCGGACCGCCGCCCAGCGGTACTGCTCACAGCTCTCGCGGGCGGCGGCGCAGAGGCGAACCGCCAGGGCCGGGTTTCCAAGCAAGTCCAGGATCCGAGCCGCGGCCGCCTCGTGATCGTTGCACGCGACGAGGAGCCCGTGGGTGCCGTCGGTGAGAATGGCCGGGACACCCCCCGCGTTGGTCGCGACCACGGCGCAGCCACTCGCAAACGCTTCAAGGACGGAGGCGGGCATGTTGTCGATGTCGGGAGTCTGGAGGTAGATGTCCGCGGCCGCATAGTAATTCCACATGTCGTGGGGAGCCACGCGCCCGGCAAACTGCACCTGGGTGAGTCCGAGGTCGGCGGCGAGTTGCCTGAGGCTGGCGTCTTCCGACCCCGCCCCCACGAGCGTGAGCGTCGCCTCGGGGTAACGGTCCTGCACGAGCCGGAACGCCCGCAGGGTGCAGGAAACGTTGTATAGCGACTCGAAGTTTCTGGTGGAGAGGATGCGCGGCGCGGGCGGGTTACGAGGCCGGAACGCGAATCGTTCAAGATCCACGATGTTCGGAATGATCGTTGACTGGATCCCGTGTCGGGCGAAGACGTCGCGCCGAAACTGCGACGGCACGGCAGTACGGTAGACCCGGCGAAGTGTGTCGCGGGCAATCTTCGAGCGCCGCAGGTGATCCGGCGCTTCGCCGCTGCGGTAGTTCATCACCACCGGCTTGCGCAGGGTCTTCGCCACGGCGACCGCCGGCAGGGGCGCCAGCAGGAACGACAGGTAGGACGCCGAGAAGACGTGCACGACATCGGCCCGCCGCAGCTCGCGGACGAGCAGCGGCAGGTACGTGAGCTCGGTCGCGACGGTGCGGGCGTATTTCACGTCTGCGGCCCAGCGAAGGGGCGCCGGTAGCACCGGGTTGACCGGGACCAGCCACGCGTGGACGTCGGGGTCGTCTTTCCAGGCCTGCACCAGGCGGTCGGCCTGGACCGCCTGACCCCCGAGAATACCCATCGAGGGGGCCACGATCGCGACGTTCATTCGCGGACGCCCCTCCAGCCTCGCCTCTCGCACGGACCCTCCCATTTCTGGTAGCCAGCTCTGCAAGGAGCGCGCCCCGGGCAGGCTCATGTTCTGATGTGTTGGGAAACCCTGCGTCAGGCGGACGGCGTGCGCAGCAGAGGTGGGGCGTGCGCCCCAGAGGTGACTGCGAATCGGACACAGCGGACCACGATTGTGGCAAATACGCTGAGAGATTGCGGATGTAATGTAGATACTACAAACGGCCGAGTTGGAAGCCTACGCGGCCCAGTTGCGAACGGCCGGGCTATGGTGCAGAATACCGTGGTTTTTGCCATTTATGGATCTGGTCGGGTCTTTGCGGCCTTCTTCCGCCTGATGCAACTGAATGATCTGCTCCTTCGTTTGAAGCCCACGGCGCGCCTCCTCGCAGGCGGGCTGATCGCAGCCGCCCTCCTGGGGCCCGCTGCACCGGTCAACGCCCAGTCCCCATCGGATCCGGGCTTCTGGGTGGTGCTGCCCGACGGTCAGCGCGTGCCGTTCAATCATCCGCTGGCCACTGGCGGGCGCCGTGCGGCCCCGGCGCCGCGGCCCGCGGCTCCCTCGGCTCCGGCGCCGCGGCCGTCCGCGATATTGACCCCGTCAGACCCCGGGTTCTGGGTCACGCTCTCAAACGGCGCCAGGCTGCCGTATAACCATCCGGATGCGATCGCGGCCCTCGGCCCGGGTGCCCCGGCGGCGCCTGATCCGGCCGCGCCGGAGCCGGACGCCCCCGCAGCCCCTTCGGCGATCCTCGGGCCATCGGACCCCGGGTTCTGGGTAGTGCTGGCCAACGGCGCCCGCGTGCCCTACAACCACCCCGACGCGCTCGCGGTGCGTCGCCCCGCGCCAGCCCCGCCGACGAGCCAGCCGCGGCCCGCTCCGGCACCCGCACCCGCTCCGGCACCCGCTCCGCTGCCCGCCCCTCCAGCTCCCGGCGGCGGCGTCTCGCTGCGCGTCCTGGAATGGAACCTCCATCACGGCGTCGGCACGGATGGGCAATACGACATCGGCCGCATCGCGTCCTGGATGGCGCGGATGCGGCCGGACGTCATCCTGCTGAACGAAGTCGAGAAGAACACGTACTGGGGCCAGGAGGACCAGCCCGCACGCTACGCGGCGCTGATGCGGCAGCTGACCGGCCGCACGTGGTATGCGCTCTTCGCCCAGGAGTTCGGGGACTGGGACGCCAACGGCAAGGGGCATCTGATCCTCTCGACCTTTCCGTTCGAATCGACGGCGCGCCAGGCCATCAGCTACGACCGCTCGGTCGGCGCGGCGGGCATCACCGTCAACGGGCGGACGATTTCGCTCGTGGTCACGCATCTGGATCCCGAGTCGCAGACCCGTCGCCTGACGCAGGCGCGGGAAGTGATCGGGTGGGCCGGGACGCTTGCGGGGAATCGCATTCTCGCCGGCGACATGAACGCGTGGCCGGACCAGAGCTCGATTGCCGAGTTGAACGCCCACTACCGCGACTCCTGGACCGACGCGGCGGGCCGGGGCCAGGCGGTGGGGTTCTCCGGGCTGAACCCGGACGGCGCGACACGAAATGGCCGCATCGATTACATTTTTTACGCACGGTCGGCGTCGAGTCTCGCGGTCCTGCGCTCGGAAGTCTTCGATACCCGCGACAGTCGCGGCGCCATGCCCTCAGACCATCGTCCGGTCCTGACAACTTTTGAGGTTCACTGATCCCCGCGGATGCGGGTTCAGACAGGGCGCCCCTTGAACCGGGCGCCCTTTTTTGCGCCGCGACGCGTCCTTGAAGTGACTTGAAAGTAGTCATATTCAGTCCATCCTGACTACTGATGGGCTGCCTGTACTTCACCTCGTCTGATTTCAAAACACATCAATATTTATAGATCCAATAAATTGCGCCTTAAAATGTACGGCTATGTAATTATTACTAAAAAGATGAGTTCGGC
>JANPJN010000129.1:0-1662 GCA_031425515.1 Acidobacteriota bacterium
CGTCCCTCGTCTTCCGACAGCGACACCGCGAGGCTGTACCGGTCGCGCTCGAGATCGTTGTAGATCATCGCCCACGCGCCGTCCTTCAGCACCAGCACTTCCGCGCCGGTGCCGGGGTTCAGCAGCTCACTGTCTTCCACCTGGCTCCAGGTTTCGCCGCGATCGGTCGATCGGCTCATCATCAGCCGCTTCGGCGCGGGGCCATTGTCGCGCATGTACGCCACGAGCGTTCCGTCCTTCTTCCGCGCCAGAGTCGGCTGGATGTTCCCCAGCCCCACGAGCGGCGTGCTCGTCTTCCAGGTCGCGCCCCAGTCGTCTGAGATGGCCCTCAGCGAGAAGCTGAAGCCGTCGGAGTAGAGGGGGACGATGATGCGGGTGCCGTCGATGACCTGGGGATGCGCGCGCGTCATCCATCCGAGGCGGCGGTACAGCTTGTCGGCCGCGTGCGTCTTCATCTCCTCGATGTAGCGCGTGCCCCGTTCGGTTCTCGGCGTCGCGGCCAGCAGACGATCCGCTTCACGGTTGACCGTCTGTGCGAACTCGTCGCCCGGGGTCACGTGCAGGACCTCGGATGTCTCCCACGTCGGCGCGCCAGGCCCGGCGTAGTTCGAGGAGATCTTGTACTTCATGAGCGCCGTGTGCCACTCATTGGCGAGAATGGTCGGCCAGAGCAGCCACAGGCGCTGCTTCGGGTCGAGGAAGATTGTCGCGTTCGTGTCGGGATACCCCGGCGTATCGGCCATCAGAAACGGCGCGCTCCAGGTCCGGCTGCCCTTGCGCAACCGCGATCCCAGCACCGCCACATCGTCTGCCGTCCGCTCCCCGGAGCCGTGGAACCAGCAGGTGAGGAGATCGCCGCCCGGGAGCTCGACGATCATCGAGGAGTGGTTGTGCCAGTGCTCGAGCGGGAAGAGCAGTTCGGTCGTGAGAAACGGCCGGCCGGCAGGTGCGGGCGCCTGCGCCGCCGGAGAGGCCCCGGAGAGGGCGAACACGGCGACGGTCAGAATCAGCAGCAGTCTGTGCATGGCAGCTCCGGCGCGAAAGGTAGCAAGCCCTGACGTGCTTGGCAACTCGTTTCCGAAACGGTGTTTCATTTCGGCCGCAAGTGTGTCAGATTCTATTGACTTCCGGAACACCCTGCTGTCTACTGTCGCCCTTGGTATTCAGGCAGGCTCAGGCTCGAGGAGGATCCATGTTCCGCAAGACCCTCATCTTCACCGCGTGGCTCATCGCCGCCATGGCAGGTTCCGCGGCGGCCCAGACGACAACCGGCGCCATTACCGGTGTGGTGCGCGACTCGGGTGGCGGGGTGCTGCCGGGGGTGACCGTGAAGGCCACCCACGAGGCGACCGGCGCGGTCACCGCCGTCGTGGCCGACTCGCTCGGCGTGTACGTCCTGCGCGGGCTGCCCGTCGGCCGGTTCTCCGTCGTGGCGGAGCTGACCGGCTTTCAGGGGCAGAAGAACACGGACGTCGTCGTGCGCGTGAACGAGGAGATCCGCCTCGACGTCGAGCTCTCGGTCGGCACGGTGACCGACACCGTGACGGTGAGCGGCCGGGCCTCGACGGTTGACACCACGAGCGGCACGCTGAAGACGGTCGTCGATCAGGAGCGGATCGAGGCGCTTCCGCTGAACGGCCGCAACCCCGCGCAGCTCATGAC